>NZ_JAALDN010000288.1 GCF_014144855.1 Dietzia maris
TCCAGCTGGATGGATCCGCCAGCGACGAACTGCCCGTGCCGGGCGCCGAGGTCCGCGCCGCCGGCCGCCCCGTCGGACGCGTCGGGACCGTGGTCCAGCACCACGAGGACGGACCGGTGGCCCTCGCCCTGCTCAAGCGGTCCGTGGCCGTCGACGCCGCCCTCGAGATCGACGGGGTCGTCGCCGCCGTCGACCCGGACAGCGCCCCGGAGGACACCGGGACCCAGGCCGGACGAGAGGCCATCCGCCGACTCCGCGGCCAGGCCTGACACCCCCGCGGGGGTCGGATCACCCCCGCGGGTCACTGCCGGAGACGACTCCCTCGACACCCGGGCGGACATTCCGCGCCGGGCACGCTATCCTGTGGACAGGCAGATACTCACACTTGCAATGGGCACCCCCGAGGTGGCCCAGCACCGTTTCCGAGGGGGTCAGGTCAATGGGCCGAGGCCGCGCGAAGGCGAAGCAGACCAAGGTCGCTCGCGAACTCAAGTACAACACTCCGCAGACGGACCTAGAACGTCTCCAGCAGGAGTTGTCGGGTGGAGGGTCGCCGACGCGGCTCAGCACCGATGAGGACGATGACCCCTACGGGTCATGGTCCGACGGCGACACCAGGTACTGATCATCCCCCGTTCCCGGTAGACCCACGTGGGCCGGGCATCCCCGAGGATGCCCGGCTCACGCGTGTCACACTGGCCGGGACACCGCACGACGACACAGCGACCCGGCCGGAACTGCCCCGGCCGGGTCGCTGTCGTCTGCGAGCGGTCAGAACCGGGCGTGTGAACCCTCGAGTGTCACGCGGGGGGCGTCGGCGTCCTCGCCGGCCTTCTCCACGCGCCCGATCACCCAGTTCTCGACGTGGCGTGCGGTGAGGACGGCCTGGGCCCGGTCCACGTCCTCCTCGGGCAGGACGGCGACCATCCCGACCCCCATGTTGAACGTGCGCTCCATCTCGGCCTGCTCGACGCGGCCGTGATGGGCGATGGTGCCGAAGACGGCGGGAACGGGCCAGCGCCCCCGGTCGAGGCGCGCGACCAGGCCGCGGGGCATCACCCGGGCGAGGTTCTCGGCGAGCCCGCCGCCGGTGACGTGGCTGAAGACCCGGACGTCGGTCTCCGCGATGAGGCTCAGGCAGTCGAGCGCATAGATACGCGTCGGCTCGAGCAGCTCCTCACCCAGGGTCCGTCCGAACTCCTCGACGTGCCCCTCGAGCGGGAGTCGGGCGAGCTCGAGGAGGACGTGCCGGGCCAACGAGTACCCGTTGGAGTGCAGCCCCGAGGAGGCCATGCCGATGATCACGTCGCCGGGGCGGACCTTCTCGGCCTGGAGGATCTCGTCGGCCTCGACGATCCCCACACCGGTGGCGGAGATGTCGTACTCCCCCGGGGCCATGAGACCGGGGTGCTCGGCCGTCTCCCCGCCCAGCAGCGCGCACCCGGCCCGGACGCAGCCCTCCGCGATCCCCTCGACGATGTCCGCGACGTGCTCGGGGACGACCTTGCCGATGGCGATGTAGTCCTGCAGGAACAGCGGCTCGGCACCGCACACCACGAGGTCGTCGACGACCATGGCGACGAGATCGATACCGACCGTGTTGTGGACGTCCATCGCCTGCGCGACGGCGATCTTGGTCCCGACGCCGTCCGTGGACGACGCGAGGAGCGGTTGCCGGTAGGTGTTCTTCAGCGAGAACAGGCCGGCGAATCCACCGAGGCCTCCCATCACCTCCGGCCGGGTCGCCCGCTTGGCGTGGGGGGCGAACAGCTCCACCGCGCGCTCGCCGGCGTCGATGTCGACGCCCGCGGCGGCATACGAGGCGCCGGTCGGGGGGTGTGAGTTGTCGGTCATGTGGTCTCTCCTCGTCGGCGCCCCTGGTCGGGCGCCCGTTCAGGGTCGGCGGACGGGGTCCGCGATGTCACTGCGGACCGGGAAGCGATCGGCCTCGAGGCCGTCGACCTCGGCTGCCAGCGCGCGCACGGCCGCGCTCATGGGCGAGTCGTCGGGAAGCTCGATGGGATAGTGCCCGTCGAAGCACGCTGCGCACAGTTCGTCGCCGCGTTGGCCGCTGGCCTCGATCATCCCCTCGACGGAGACGTAACCGAGGCTGTCCGCACCGATGGCGCGGCGCACCCCCTCGAGCATCCCGTCCGAGGCATCGACGCCGTTGGCGATGAGCTCGGCGGGACTGGCGAAGTCGATCCCGTAGAAGCACGGCCAGCGCACCGGCGGCGAGGCGATCCGGACGTGCACCTCACGGGCTCCGGCCTCGTACAACATGCGGACCAGGGCGCGCTGGGTGTTGCCCCGAACGATCGAGTCGTCCACCACCACGAGCCGCTGCCCGCGGATCACCTCACGCAGCGGGTTGAGCTTGAGCCGGATCCCCAGTTGCCTGATGGTCTGGCTGGGTTGGATGAACGTACGGCCCACGTAGGCGTTCTTCGTCAGCCCCTGCGCGAACGGGATCCCGGACTCCTGCGCGTAACCGACGGCGGCCGGGGTGCCGGACTCGGGTACCGGGATCACCAGATCGCCCTCGGCGGGATGCTCGCGGGCCAGGCGGCGCCCGATCTCCACCCTCGCGGAGTTGACCAGGCGCTGGTTGATCACCGAGTCGGGACGGGCGAGGTAGACGTACTCGAACACACACGTCTTGGGGGTCGGGGGCGAGAGCTTGCGGGACCGTACGCCGTCGGCGTCGATCGCGATGAGTTCGCCGGGCTCGATGTCGCGGACGAACGAGGCGCCGACGATGTCCAGGGCCGACGTCTCCGACGAGACGACCCAGCCGCGCTCGAGGCGGCCGAGCGCCAGCGGGCGGACACCGTGCGGGTCTCGGGCCGCGTAGAGCGTGTTCTCGTCGGAGAAGGTGAGACAGTAGGCACCGCGCAGCCGGGGCAGCAGACGGGCCGCGGCCTCCTCGAGTCCCCCGTCGCGCGCCTCGTGGGCCAGCAGGGTCGAGACGATGTCGGAGTCCGAGTGGGTGCTCTCCTCCGAGTACCCGCCGATCCCCAGGTCCGTCGCGTGCCGTTTGAGTTCCTGCGTGTTGACGAGGTTGCCGTTGTGGCCGAGGACGACGGAACCGCCGTCGATGATCGGCCTGAACATCGGCTGGGCGTTGTCCCAGCTCGCCGCGCCGGTGGTGGAGTAGCGGCAGTGGCCGATCGCCACGTGACCGTGCATCGACTCGAGGGTCTGCTCGTCGAAGACCTGACTGACCAGGCCGAGATCCTTGTAGACCAGGACCTGCTCACCGTCCGCCACGGCGATCCCGGCGGCCTCCTGGCCACGGTGCTGGAGTGCGTACAGGCCGTAGTAGGTGAGCTTGGCGACGTCCTCGCCGGGGGCCCACACGCCGAAGACGCCGCATTCCTCGACCGGGCCGATGCGCTCGGCGTCGACGGGCAGGCCTGCGGGGCCGGGGGCTGACGGATCGGGCAGCCCGAGCCCGACGGCGGAGCTGCCACCGGGACGGCGGAGTGACCCGGACGGTGCCGGTCGTGACGACGTACTCTCCACCTGCTGGTGCTCCCTCGCGACTTTCGGGGCGGTCCGCCCGGACGGACCCCGGCGGTGCGCCTGCAAGTCTACGGTCACCGACCCCCGCGGCCCCAAAGTCCGGCGCGCAGCCCCCCTCCGCCGGGCGTCCGCGCC
>NZ_JAALDN010000028.1 GCF_014144855.1 Dietzia maris
CATCGTGCACGTGATCGCCCACGACCACCGACCGCCCGGGGGTCACGTCCACACCGCGGGCCCGGGCGGCGGCGAGGGCGTCGCGGACGAGGTGGGCGCGGTCCGCGTGGTGATCACCGAACGCGCCGAGTCCGGGATCGGGCAGCCCGTCGAAGCCACAGAGCCGCAGCTTGAGCAGCGCCGTCCGCCGCATGTTGCCCGTGACGATCCCCTGGTGCAGTCGCGGGTCCGCGGCCAGGGCGGCGACAGCTTCGTGGGCGCCGGGCAGGGGACCGCCACCTCCGGCCAGGAGATCGTCCCCGAACGTTTCGCAGCGCCGGGCCACGGCGTCCATGAGGGAATGGACCACCTCGTCGTCGTCGACACCTATCCCGTTGATCTCGAGCAGATCGGTGAGGATCGCGCGGTCGGTCCGTCCGGCGAAGGACACGCCCATGACGGGGTCGCGGCCGAGGAGGTCGGCGAGCGCCGGGGTGATCATGCGGGTCCCGAAGCCGGCGGGGTCGAGGAGGGTGAGGTCGAGGTCCCACAGGACGAGTACGTCGCTCACCTCCCGAACGTCTCCAGCAGCGGCGCCAGCCAGGTGGTGAGGAAGGTGCGGAGGTCGTCGTCGGAGCGGGCCTCGGGCGAGTCCAGGCACAGCACCGACCAGCCCACGTGCACGCCCACCTCGAGGGGCGTCGTCGCGGCGTCGAGCACATCGGTGAACGCGCCGGTGAGCATGGTGAGTCGCTCGGAGACGGCCTGCGAGACCAGGTCCTCGCGGCTGCCGAAGATGGAGTAGACGGTCTGGCGGCTGACCTCGGCCCGCTTGGCGACCGCGGCGATCGTGACGCCCCCGAAACCGGCGCGCCCGATGACGGCTCGGGTGGCGTCGAGGATGGAGTCGCGGGAGCGCACCCCGCCAGTATCCCGGACGCCGCCGGACGCCGTGCCTAAAAGACGGCGCCCCTAGAATACAGCGCCCACGTCCTGCCGCACGATCCTGTCCAGCGGGCGCTCGGCGATCGCGGCGATGGTCAGCGACGGGTTGCACGCGGCGGTCGTGCCGGGGATGAGCGCGCCGTCGACGACGTACAGCCCGCGCTGGCCCGGGACGCGGCCGTCGAGGTCGCAGACTTGTCCCATGACGGCGCCGCCGAGTGGGTGCCAGGTGGAGTTGAGCATGCGGTTGGTGTCCGTGAGGTGGCCGGTCGGGCCGGCGATGTCGCGTGCGGTGCGGTCGACGTGGGTGAGGATGTTGGAGCCGCCGCCGGCCGGCCATCGGATGATCCCGCGGTCCTGCGCGGAGTCGTAGACGACCCGACCGCGGTCGGCGCTGACGCCGTAGCCGACCATCACCGTGAACCACAGGGCGCGCTCGTCGGGGGAGGTGGCGCTGGGGAAGGTGGTGGAGCCCGGTCCGGTGGGCCAGCGACGGCCTCGTTCGACGACGACGACGGCGACGCCCGCCTCAGCGAGACGAAGCGCTGAGATGCCGCCGCCGAATCCGCTCCCGACCACGATGCACCGGTGGTCCTGCACATCGTGGGGGATCCGTCCGGGTGCGGGGGAGTCGGTCGCGGCGCCGGCGGAGTCGCTCGGCCGGGCGGCAGCCGCGGGGTCGGTGGCCAGGGCGGCGACCCCGGCGGCGGCGACGGTGCCGAGGAAGCCCCGGCGGGAGATGTGCCGCATGGGCGTGAAACTAGACAGTGTTGACGAAAACTGTCAATATCGTCGTCCCGGTCGAGGAGGCCGGGTCGGGTCCGTAGGCTCAGGCCATGAGCAGCAAGAAACCCTCCGGCAAGAGCGGCAGCAAGAGCGCGTCCAAGAGCGGTGCCAAGAGCGGTGCGAAGAAGAAGGACCTCCTGCCCAGCGGTCTGGAGAAGCTGCCGAAGAAGGCCTACGAGGCCGAGCTCGAGCGGCTGCAGGCGGAGCTGGTCGAGATGCAGGCCTGGCTCCGGGAGACCGGCAACCGGATGGTGGTGGTCTTCGAGGGGCGCGACGCCGCGGGCAAGGGCTCGGCCATCAAGCGGATCACGCAGTACCTCAACCCGAGGCACGCCCGGATCGTGGCATTGCCCGCCCCGACGGAGGTGCACAAGACGCAGTGGTACTTCCAGCGCTACATCGAGCACCTGCCGGCGGCCGGGGAGATCGTGATCTTCGACCGGTCCTGGTACAACCGGGCCGGGGTGGAGCGGGTGATGGGTTTCTGCACACCCGACGAGTACCGGCGGTTCCTGCACCAGGCTCCGATCTTCGAGCGGCTGCTGGTGGAGGACGGGATCATGCTCCGCAAGTACTGGTTCTCCGTGTCCGACGAGGAGCAGGAGCGCCGGTTCCGGTCGCGCCATGACGACCCGATGCGCCGCTGGAAGCTCTCGCCGATGGACCTGGAGTCCATCACCCGGTGGGAGGACTACAGCCGGGCCAAGGACGAGATGTTCGTCCACACCGACATCCCCGAGGCGCCGTGGTTCACGGTCGAGTCCGAGGACAAGAAGCGCTCGCGGATCAACGTCATCTCGCACCTGCTGTCGACCGTGCCGTGGGAGAAGCTCGACCCGCCGGAGCTGGAGATCCCCGAGCGGCCGAAGGGTGCGGACTCGAGCTACGACCGCCCGCCGCGCGAGGAGTTCAGGTACGTGCCGGACGTGGCCTCGCAGTTGTTGGAGGGCTGAGGCGGCGGGCCCGCATCGGGGGCAGTGAAGTAGGAATTCCTAGTATCCGTGCGACGGTCGGTGGGCGGCCTGACACTATGGGGTCATGAGCGAATTCGTCAGCAGCCGGCGTGATGGCCGGATACAGCACATCGTCCTGGACCGCCCCAAGGCCCTGAACTCGCTGGACCTGTCCATGTGCCGGGCCCTGCACACGGCGCTGGACCAGGCGTCCAAGGACGAGGACGTCGAGGCCGTCGTCACCACCAGCACCTCGGAGAAGGCGTTCTGTGCGGGTGGCGACATCCGCGCGCTGCGCGACGCCGCGGCGGCCGGTGAGCACGAGAGGAACCACGAGTTCTTCTCCGAGGAGTACGCGATGGATCTGGCGTACCACACGCACCGCGTCCCCACGGTCGCCGTGATCCACGGGGTGGCCATGGGCGGAGGCCTGGGAGTCTCGATCAACGGTTCGCACCGCGTGGTGACCAAGAAGGTCATGATGGCCATGCCGGAGACGGCGATCGGCTTCATCCCGGACGTCGGCGCCAGCCACTTCCTTCCGCGCCTGTGCGGCGGCGGCGCACGCGGCCTGGCCGTGGCGATCTACCTGGGCACGACGGGCGTGCGGATGAACTCCGCCGACGCCCTCTTCACCGGCCTGGCCACCCACCTGATCGACGACGACGAGCGCAACGCCTTCGTCGACGCCGTCGCTGCCATCGGCTTGGCCGACGCGCTGAAGAGGTTCGGTCTCGAGCGCGCCGAGGCGGGGGAGTCCGCCGTCGAGGCCCGTATCGAGCGCATCGAGGACGTCTTCTCCCTCGACACCGCGCAGGAGATGATCGCGGCGCTGGAGTCCGGTGAGCAGGACGAGTGGGCCACGTCCACTCTCGAGATGTTGCGGTCGCACTGCCCCACGTCGATCGTCGCCACCATCGAGCTGCTGCGCGCCGGGGCGAAGGCGGAGGACCTGCGGGAGTGCCTGGACAACGAGCTGGCCCTGGGCGCCTGGATCACCGCCCGCCCGGACTTCGTCGAGGGCGTGCGGGCCGTCGTGATCGACAAGGACCGCAACCCCACCTGGGATCCGGCGGATCTCGATTCGGTGGACGTCGACGCCATCCGTTCGGCGCTCGCCGGGAGCTGAGCGGTTTCTCCGCGGACTGATCGGGATACGCTGAGCGGCGTCCGGCGCACGGGGCGCCACTCGTGAGGAGCGTCATGACTAGCAGCGGAGACAACGTGGGCCCTCCGGCGGCGCCGACGCCGGAGGCGCTCGCCCCCCACGAGGAACCCAAGGGCTGGGGCATCGCCGGCGTCACGGCGGTGTCCCTCGCGGCCCTGTTCGTGGTGGTGTGGGGACTGTCCGAACATGCGAGTCTGCTGATGCCGGCGTTTCTGGCGCTGAACCTGGTCATCGCCGCCCAGCCCCT
Organism: Dietzia maris; assembly: GCF_014144855.1. Classification (GTDB taxonomy): domain Bacteria; phylum Actinomycetota; class Actinomycetes; order Mycobacteriales; family Mycobacteriaceae; genus Dietzia; species Dietzia kunjamensis. The sequence continues at coordinate 4,079 of NZ_JAALDN010000028.1, forward strand.
GCAGCGGCTGCTGCAGCGGGCCGGGCTGCCCCGCTGGGGGGCGATGATCATCGTCCTGCTGGTGCTCTACCTGCTGCTGGCCGCGCTGGTCGGGATGCTGGTGTGGGCATTGTGGGTCGCAGCCGAGGAGATCCCGCAGTACCAGGACAAGTTCATCGAGCTGTACGAGCAGACGATCGCGTTCCTCGGCACTTTCGGCGTGAGCGAGGATCAGGTCACCTCGAGCCTCCAGGGCGTGGACCCCACCACGATCGTCGGTACCCTGCAGAACGTCGCCGGTCAGTTGTCCTCGGCCGGCGGTCAGCTCACCGTCCTGGTCATCGCGCTGACGTTCCTCGTGTTCGACGTCCCCGGCATCACGAGGCGTCGCGCGGTGATCGCCCGGCAGCGGCCCCGGCTCGCCGACGCCCTCGGGTCGTTCACCGACGGCGTGAAGTCGTACTGGATCGTTTCCACGGTCTTCGGTCTCCTCGTGGCGGTGATCGACACGGTGGCACTGATGATCCTCGGCGTGCCGCTGGCGCTGGTGTGGGGCGTGCTGGCGTTCGTCACCAACTACATCCCCAACATCGGCTTCGTGCTGGGGCTGGTGCCGCCGGCATTGTTCGCGCTGCTCACCGGGGGGCCGGTCGAGGCCATCTGGGTGGTGGTGATCTACAGCGTCGTCAACCTGGTCATGCAGAGCTTCATCCAGCCCAAGTTCACGGGCGACGCGGTGGGGCTGACCCCCACGGTGACGTTCCTGTCACTGGTGTTCTGGTCGGCGATCGCCGGGGCGCTGGGCGCCATCCTCGCCGTCCCGCTGACGTTGGCGGTCAAGGCGTTCCTCGTGGACGCTGATCCCCGGATGGCCTGGTTCTCCACGTTCCTCACGACCCCGGACGCGGACGCCAAGCGGGACCGGCGGCGCGCGGCGCGGCTGGAGGCGGCCCACGAGGGGTAGGTCCCGCCGGCGTCGGCACCAGCCGGTGGACCCTGGCGGCCCCGCGGTCAGTCGCCCGTCTCGTCCTCTCCGACGCGGGTGAAGGTGCCCAGGCCGTTGCCGTCGAGGAGCTCCACCGTCACCGTATCGCCGTCGAAGGTGACGCTGCCGCGGGAGCCGGGCGGCCAGTTCTCACCGACCGGACTCACGGCGAAGGTGTCGCCGTCCCAGTGTTCGAGCGGCCAGACCTGCGGTCCCGGGCCCACGTCCAGCGCGAGTGCGGGGCCGGCGTCCGGCGGATCGTCCGGATCCCCGTCCGATCCCCGGTCAGGCTGTGAGGCGACGCGGCGGATCTCGATCTCGCCGAAGTAGTCGTTGCGGTAGACGCCCACCAGCTCGTCCGCCGGGCGCGGCGGTGCGGGGGCGGAGGGTTGCCGAGTGGAGACCAGGTCGCCGACGGGGGCCAGCAGTGGGCCGAACGCCTCGCCGTACAGCTCCCGCCACTTCAGGGTGGGGTCGCCGAACTGCGCGTAGTCCGCGAAGCGCGAATTGATCGTCTCGGCCACCCCGACGGGCGAGGCGTTGGTCAGGGTGATGATGCCGAGGTCCAGCGACGGCATCATGAGCATCGCAGTTCCGGCGCCGAGCGCGAACGCCCCGGAGTGACTCCACTCGACGCGGCCGGAGGAGCTGGTGGAGATGTTGAACCCGTAGCCGTAGGTCCCGGTCCGGTCTGCCGCGGACTGCGGGGGTGAGGACACGGCCTGCGGGGTCAGAGCCTGTCGGAGTGCGTCGGAGGGGACGACCTGCGAGCCGCCGGGCCCGGCGCCGTCGGCGAGCACCATCGACATCCACCGCGCCATGTCCGTGACCGACGAGCTCAGGCCCCCCGCGGGGGCCTGGGCGTCCGGGTCACGCGCGGGATCGGCCGGGACCCAGTCGCCGGACGACTCGCCCGACTCGTCGGCGGCAGCGCGGACGTGGCCGACGACGCGGTTGTGGCGGTCGAGCAGGTCCTCGTAGGAGTAGGAGGTGTCGTCCATGTCGAGGGGGTCGAAGAGCCGCTCGCGGGCCAGCTCGGGCCAGGGGGTGCCGGCCGCGACGGCCACGGCTTCGGCTCCGGCGGTGAGCCCGAAGTTGGTGTACGCGTACGAGGCGCGGAACGGCTCCAGCGGCAGGTGGCGCAGCCCGTGCAGGATCGCCGGGCGGTCGTACCCGAGGTCCTCGATATCGTCGCCTGCGTGCTCGGGCAACCCGGAGCGGTGCGCGAACAGGTCGCCCACCGTCACGTCGGCGGTCACGCCCGGATCGGACAGGGCGAACCACGGGAGGTGCTCGCGCACGGGAGTCGACCAGTCGATCTCGCTCTCGGCGGTCTCCGCGGCCACGACGGTGGCGCTGACCGGCTTGGAGACCGACGCCATGGGGAAGACCGTCCGCGCGTCCACCTCCTCGCCGGTCTCGGTGCTGCGCACGCCGAACCCCTCGGCCAACGCCACCTCGCCACCGTGCACCACCGCCACTGCGACGCCCGGGATGCCCGAGGCCTCGAGCTCCTCCTCGACGATGTCGGTCACCTTGCCGATCGCGTACTCGACCCGGTCGTCCGAGACCTCCAGTCCGGAGTAGGCCGCGGGACTCTGGCCGGGCTCCGGGTCGGGGACCGGGGTGCCGCACGCCGAGGCGGACATGGCCACGGTGAGCCCGAGCGCCGCTGCTCCGGCGATCCGCGGGCGGCGCGAGCGACGGGGAGGGGACGGGTCCGGGGTCATTTCCTCAGGTTAGTCGTCCGGCGCCGCGAATCGCCGCAACAGCGCAGGACGAGCTGGTGGTCAGCGCGCCCGTTCCCAGTTGGCGGTCCACGCCTCGGCGCCGCCCATGAGCTGACGCTCCAGCTCGGC
>NZ_JAALDN010000289.1 GCF_014144855.1 Dietzia maris
AGTTCGCGGGGCATCTGGATGGGGCCGGATCCGCGCAGTGCGCGGCGTGCCTCACGCTGGTCCTCGACCTCCCGACGACAGTGCGGACACCGGGCCAGGTGGGCGTCGGCCCGGGACTGCCCCGAGGGCGGTAGCCGACCGTCGACATAGGCTGCGGCGGCTTCCGTGGAGAGGTGGTCGGTGGACAGGAAGCTCTCTCTGGCGCGGGGCGGGCCGGTCCTGTCGACCACTTTCCGCGCCGAGTCGAACGACAGCGTGAACTCGGGGCCGGGTCCGCGTCCGTGGAGGTGTCTGTCCACGCGCCTCCCCTTCTCCGGTCATCTCGTGGGCTCGTCTGAGTCCCCGTCGAGGTGTCAACGTCCGGCGTACTCGCAGGGTTCCCGCACCGCCACCCGCTGTTCCCGGTACGGACGCGGGTTGTGCCGATCGCCCGAGGGATCAGTCGATGCGCTGGTGGGCGCCGGTGACCCCGGCCGCCTCGAGTTCCGCACGCAACGCGGCCCGTCCGCGGTGGATCCGGCTCCTGACCGTGCCCATCTTCACGCCCAGGATGCGTCCGACCTCCTCGTAGCTGAGGTCCTCGATGTCACTGAGGACCACGGCGGCGCGGAACTCCGGGGACAGGTTGGCCAGCGCGGTCTGCAGGACGGGGTCGAACGTCTCCTCCGAGATCACCTGCTCCGGGCTGCGTTCACGACCGGGCACCCTTTCGGCGTCCTCGGGCAGCGCCTCGAAGCGGATGCGCCCGCGCCGGCGTGCGGAATCGAGGAACAGGTTGGTGACGATGCGGTGCATCCAGCCCTCGAAGGTCCCCGGCTTGTAGCGGTCCAGCGAGCGGAACACCCTGATGAACGCCTCCTGGGTGATGTCCTCGGCGTCGTGGGCGTTCCCGCAGAGGCGGTACGCCAGGCGGTAGACACGGTCACCGTGCTGCGCGACGAGCTCGGACCAGGACGGCATGTCCGTAGCCTCGCCGGTGGCGTCGAAACGAGCGGTCCCGGCCGCCTCGCCGAGGGCGACCGGTGCGATCGCCGTCCCGTGCACGGTTCGTGAGTACATGCGCTGCCGCCGCCTTCCGGCCCGGGCCTGTGGGAGCCCGCGCGGTGGTGGCCGCGCCCTCGTGGCGCGACGTGTGCCCACCCTCCCCTACGGGGCTGTCCTCACGGTATACGCGTACTGAGACAGCCCTGAGAGTCTGATACCGATCCGATCACCGCGCGTTGATCACCGCTGCCTCCCCGGTCGGGGATACGCTGCTCAGGTGTCCGATTCCTCTGATGTCCCCGCCACCGATCGCTCCGGTCTCGACGGGATGGCGCAACGCAGCGCCGCCCTCGTCGACGACTCGCTCTACGCCTCCGCACGGGCCGAGGCCGAGGAACTCGGGGCCGCCTCGCCAGACGCCCTGACCGCGGACGCGATCCGCCTGGTGGCCCGCTTGAACGGCACCCGCGCCGCCGTGTGCATCACCCCCGCGCCGGGAGTCCCCGCTCTGGCGATCCTCGCGGCGGCCGCGCCCGGCTCCGGAACCGTGGTCACCTGCATCACCGACGACCCGCATCACCTCGAGGCGGCGCGATCGGCCGTCCGCGGCGCGGGCCATCCCGCCTCCTCCGCCCGCTACATCGCCGCCCGGCCGCTCGAGGTGGCGGACAAGCTCGCGGACGGCGCCTACGACCTCGTGGTCGCGGACGTCCCGGCACATTCGGTGCCGCGCGTAATCTCCCGATCCCACCAGCTGTTGCGCGCCGGCGGCGCGCTGGTCCTGATGGGTGAGCACGCCCCGCTGCCCGAGGACGCGGGGCTGCCCGAGCGCGCGCACGTCACGGTGCTCCCCGTGGGGACCGGCCTGACCGTGGTCACCCTCTGAGCGGTCGTCCCCTCCCGAGGGTTCACCCCCCGGGCGCGAGGTCAACCCGGCAGTGAGGTGGTGGTGTTCTTGGCGACGCTCACCACGCCGCCCGCGCTGACCGGGAACCGGCTGCGGTCGCGTTCGTGATCCACACCGATCAGGTCCCCGTCGCCGATGTGGCAGTTCTTGTCGACGATCGCCTTGCGGACCACGGCCCCGCGACCGATGCGGACGCCCGGCATGAGGACACTGCCCTCGACGACCGCCCCGTCCTCGACGATGACGTTGTTCGACAACACCGAGTTGCGCACGGTGGCGGCGGAGACGATCGTCCCCGAGCCGACCATGGACTCCTGGGACATGCCGCCGTTGACGAACTTCGCCGGCGGCAGGTTGTCCTGCTGGGTCCGGATGGGCCACAGGGAGTTGTAGAGGTTGAACACGGGGTGCACCGACACCAGGTCCATGTGCGCGTCGTAGAACGCGTCGATGGTGCCCACGTCGCGCCAGTACCCGGCATCACGCTCGGTCTCGCCGGGGACGTTGTTCAGGGCGAAGTCGTAGACGTAGGCCCGCTCCTGCTCGACGAGGGCCGGGATGATGTCGCCGCCCATGTCGTGGGTGGAGTCGGGCTTCTCCGCGTCCGCCTTGAGCGCCTCGATGAGGGCGTTGGTGGTGAAGATGTAGTTGCCCATGGAGGCGAAGGTCGCGTCCGGATCATCCGGCGTGCCCGGGGGGTCGGAGGGCTTCTCGACCCAGCCGCGGATCAGGTCGTCGTCGCCGGCGTCGATGCAGCCGAACGCGAACGCCTCGCTGCGCGGGACGCGGATCCCCGCGACGGTCACGGCGGCGCCGGTGGAGATGTGGTGGTCCAGCATCTGCCTGGGGTCCATCCGGTACACGTGGTCCGCGCCGAACACGACGATGTGGTCCGGCTTCTCGTCGTAGACCAGGTTGAGCGACTGCAGGATCGCGTCGGCCGACCCGGTGTACCAGCGGGGGCCCAGACGTTGCTGGGCGGGGACCGGTGCGACGTACTCGCCGCCCATCCCGCGCATGTGCCACACCTGGGCGATGTGGCGGTCCAGCGAGTGGGACTTGTACTGGGTGAGGACGCAGATCTGCATGAACCCCGCGTTGACGAGGTTGCTGAGCACGAAGTCGATGAGACGGTAGGACCCCCCGAACGGCACCGCGGGTTTGGCCCGGTCCGCCGTGAGCGGGAAGAGTCGCTTGCCCTCGCCACCGGCGAGGACGATTGCTAGGACGTGCGGCTGATTCCTCACGCCCCCACCGTATCGACTCCGCCCTCACCCGGACCGGTCATCGTGGGGTTTGCCCCCGACCAGTACCGAACCGTAACCCCGCGGTCGGGCGGTGTTCGCCGGGCACGCCTCGGGCGGGGGCCCGAGCGACTACCTTGGCCGGTGTGCGAGTAGCGATGATGACGAGGGAGTACCCGCCGGAGGTTTACGGCGGTGCCGGAGTGCACGTGACCGAACTGGTGGCCAACCTACGGCCGCTGTGCGAGGTGGACGTGCTGTGCATGGGGGCCGACCGCGACACCGCCCGCGCTTTCCGACCGGATCCCGAGTTGGGCGCGGACGCCAACCCCGCGATCCAGACTCTCTCCGCCGGGTTGCGCATGAGCGTCGCGGCCGAGGGCGCGGACCTCGTCCACTCCCACACCTGGTACACGGGGCTCGCCGGGCACCTCGCGGGGCAGCTCTACGGCATCCCGCACGTTGTGTCCGCGCATTCACTGGAACCCAGCCGGCCATGGAAGGCCGAGCAGCTCGGCGGTGGATACCGGGTCTCGTCGTGGTCGGAGCGCACCGCCTTCGCGGGAGCCGACGCGGTGGTCGCGGTGAGCGCCCGGATGAAGGACGAGATCCTGCGCGTCTACCCCGAGATCGACCCGGACCGCATCCACGTGATCCTCAACGGCATCGACACCTCCGTGTGGTCACCCGTCGAGACCTTCGCCGGCGAGGGTTCGGTCCTGCGCCGGAACGGGGTGGACCCGGACCGGCCGATCGTGGCGTTCGTCGGACGGATCACCCGGCAGAAGGGCGTGCCCCACCTGGTGCGCGCCGCCCGGGACTTCCACCCTGACGCCCAGCTGGTGCTGTGCGCCGGCGCCCCGGACACCCCCGAGATCGCCGCCGAGATGGAGTCGCTGGTGGCGGAGCTGCAGTCCACCCGCGACGGTGTGTTCTGGCTGCGCGACATGCTGCCGCGCGAGGAGGTCATCGAGATCCTCTCCGCCGCGACGGTCTTCGCCTGCCCGTCGGTCTACGAGCCACTGGGCATCGTCAACCTGGAGGCGATGGCGTGCGACACGGCGGTCGTGGCGTCCGATGTCGGCGGGATCCCCGAGGTGGTCGTCGACGGCGAGACGGGCACCCTCGTCCACTACGACGCATCCGCGACCGACGCATTCGAGGCCGGGCTCGCGGCTGCCGTCAACGACCTGGTGGCGGACCCGGGCAAGGCCGCCCGGATGGGGCTGGCGGGCAAGGAGCGGGCCCGTACCCGGTTCTCGTGGGAGGCGATCGCCGAGCAGACCCATCGGATGTACGCCTCACTGCTGTAGAGGCTCCCCCGGCCGTGGAGGCGGCCTCCCGGCCGGCAGCGCCCGGTAGGTGTGCACCTCGACGTGTATCCGGACCGGGCGGTCCTGCGGGCCCAACCGGGCCTCGAGCCCGGACCTGTCGAGGTGGACGCCGCTCGGCCCCATGAGCGCCAGGTCCACGGCCACCGGGGCGGGGACCTCGGTGAGCACGTCGACGGTACGCACCTCGCCGGGGCGGAAGTGGTCGGCGAGGTCCGCGTCCAGGCGGTCCGACTTGTCCGGGGCCGGCTCCAGCATGCCGCCGGCCGAACGCAGTGGCTCGAGATGGCCCGGCCCGGGAACGGCGACGACCAACGTGCCACCCGGCCGGAGCACCCGGGCGAACTCCGCCGGGTTCCTCGGGGCGAAGACCACCTGCACCAGGTCGACGCAGTCGTCCGCGAGCGGGAGTCCGTCCCAGGTGTCCGCGACCAGGGCCGCGACGTCATCGTGGACCCTGGCGAGTCGGCGCGCCGCCGCGGTGGAGATCTCCGTGCCGACCCCCAGCACGGCCGGTCCGGGCCCGCCCGGTCCGGACTCGTCCGGCCCGCCCTCATCCGTCCCGAGCTCGCCCGTCGGAC
>NZ_JAALDN010000290.1 GCF_014144855.1 Dietzia maris
CCTCACGTCTCATTTGATTTGACACGCTCCGGGCCGCCGGCTCGTGGAGGAGAGCGGTGGTGATTGTCTGGCGGACGCCCGGGGCTGCCTCGCCCAGCGCATTTCTTGAGCTATCACTCGGCGGGCGGCGCAGGAACGAAGGATCCTTTCGATGGACCGCTGAGGTAGGTACATGCCTGCATGAACGAATGTATAGTCACGTAACCGCATGCCCGTCCAACCGGAAACCGCGCAGATTGCTGCGACGCCGATTCAGGAGATGTCATGTCAGTCGAGGTCCCTACCCGTCATCCAGAGCCGCGACGAGTCCTACTGGACTATCCCCACCGTCAGGCAGGGCATTGTGGTTCCGGAGCGCTGAGAGACCTCCTGGAGTGGGCCGGTCTGGGCTGGGACGAGGTGCCGAGCGAAGGTCTGGTCTTCGGAATGGGCGGTGGTCTCGGCTTCACCTACCTGCGGGCACCGGGTCTCGCCCCTCCCATCTACTTCGTCGGGCGTAGCAGCGACCTCGAGGTCGACCTTCTCGCCAGGCTGGGTGCAGAGGTCGACGTTCGGGGAACCGACGATCCCGAGACCGGCTGGGGCTGGGTCCGCCGCGAACTCCAGCAAGGCCGTCCCGTGCTGATGTGGGCCGACATTTCTGAGCTGCCCTACCTCAATGTCCGCCTTCAGATGAGTCGGCACGACATCGTCGTGATCGGTTACGAAGACGACACCGAGACGGCTTTCGTGGTGGACAACGACCGAGCCGAGATGCAGAAAGTCCCCTACGAGGCTCTTGCGCGGGCGCGCGCGTCCCGATCGTTCCCCGTGCCCACGAGGCACACCACGTACTTCGTGAACTGGCCCCAGATCCTGCCCGATCTCCGCCAGACTGCGGCTTCGGCCCTCGTGGCCTCGGTCGAAAACATGCAGGCGGCGACAACCGCGATTATTCCGGACGCGTCGGTGCTACCGCCGGATGCCGTTGCCGCTGCCGGGATCAGTGGAGTCACGGTCTTCGCCGAGGATGTCGACCGGTGGCCGGGGCTCATGCCCGAACCGGAACTGGACATCGCGCTGCGTTCTCTCCACGCCTTTGTAGAGAAGGCAGGCACGGGCGGCGGCCTGTTCCGCCGGTTGCAGGCACAGTTCTGTGGCGACGTGGCCCGGCTAACGGAGTCCGCGGAGATGGCGAAGGCCGGAACTGCGCTCTTGCGCTGCGCGGACACGTGGTCGGCTCTGGCTGCGGCCGGCCGTAGCGACGGATCGACGCTCGATCGCTGGCGACGGGTCAATGAACTCGCCGCGACGCTTCCCCGCGACGAAGGCCATGCCATCTCTCACATGCGCAAAGCGGCGGGGGAACTGGGGATGGGTGACCCATTGTAGGCAAGTCGGCGAACGCAGCAAGCGAGCACCACTGCCGGGTTGCAGCAGCAGATCTGCGGCCACCGCGGACGTAAAGGCGACCCGCTCTACGGGATCCGCACCATCAT
>NZ_JAALDN010000291.1 GCF_014144855.1 Dietzia maris
GGCCCGGGCGGCATCGGTGCCGGTGCCGCCGATGCCGCCGGCGCCGCGCCCGGACGGCGCGTCGGTCCCGGTGAGCCCGGGTGGCAGCGCATACGGGATGTTCGACGACAGGCGACCCGCCGTGTAGGTGCGGGCCTGTCCCTTGGGCAGGGGAGGCCGGTCATTGGCCCCGATGACGGCGATCCACGGGATCGGGATGGACCCCGCCACGATCGCCAGGGCGATCCACGGGTTGTTCCAGAGGGCCAGCGACCCCGCCGCCAGGAAGAGCGCGGGGATCCGGATACTCATCAGCAGGAAGTAGCGCTTCTTCCGGGCCGCCAGCTCGTCGTGGTACGACTCGCGCGCGCCCGTGATGAGAACGGGCCTCGAGGTGTCGTCCCGTTCCCCGGATCGCTGACGGCGGAAGTCGGGTGCCATGGGGCCCAAGGTACTCCGGCGTTGGCGCCGCGACGCCCGGGTGCGGCATCATGAGGGGGTGAGTACCACCCGGACGAAGACACTCGAGCGTCCCGAGGTCACGACGACCGAGGAGACGCAGGACGACGCACCCAAGTTCTTCCACTATGTGGACAAGAGCAAGATCGCCGAGAGCGCGGTCATGGGTTCCTACGTGATCGCCCTGTGCGGTGAGGTCTTCCCGGTCACCCGATCCGCGAAGCCCGGATCGCCGGTGTGCCCGGAGTGCAAGCGCGTCTACGAGACCCTGAAGCCTGGTGAGTGATCCCGGCGCGGTCCCGGGCCCAGACGAACAGACCGCAGAACACTCCACCCCGCCGGCCGGGGGTGCGTCGCTGCGCGCCTGGCAGCGCACCGCGCTGCGCAAGTACCTCATGGCGCGGCCGAAGGACTTCCTCGCCGTGGCGACCCCGGGCGCCGGCAAGACGACGTTCGGCCTGAGAGTCGCCTCCGAACTGCTCGCCGACCGCACGGTCGACGCGATCACCGTGGTGGCCCCCACCGAACACCTCAAGTACCAGTGGGCCGCCTCGGCCGCGCGCGCGGGCATCGCCCTCGACCCCGAGTACTCCAACACCTCGGGCGCGCTCGCCCCGGAATACCACGGCGTGGTGGTGACATACGCCCAGGTGGCCGCGCACCCGTTCAAGCACCGGGAACGCACCGCGTCCCGGCGCACCCTGGTGATCCTCGACGAGATCCACCACGGTGGTGACGCGAAGAGCTGGGGCGACGCGATCCGCGAGGCGTTCGAGGACGCGGAGCGCCGCTTGTCGTTGACCGGCACCCCGTTCCGGTCCGACGACAGTCCCATCCCGTTCGTCACCTACGAGCCCGACGGGCAGGGACACCAGCGCTCCAAGGCCGACCATTCCTACGGCTACGCCGATGCTCTGGCCGACGGCGTCGTCCGCCCCGTGGTGTTCCTCGCCTACTCGGGCGAGGCCCGGTGGCGCAGCAACGCCGGCGAGGAGTTCTCGGCCCGCCTCGGCGAGCCGCTGAGTGCCGACCAGACGTCCCGTGCCTGGCGCGTCGCCCTCGACCCCCACGGTGACTGGATGCCCGCCGTGCTCCAGGCGGCGCACACCCGGCTCCGGCAGATCCGCGCCGGCGGAGTGCCCGACGCCGGCGGTCTGGTGATCGCCACCGACCAGGAGCGCGCCCGCGAGTACGCGGCGCTCCTGACGGAGATCACCGGTACCCCGCCGACCGTCGTCCTCTCCGACGACCCGACCGCCTCGAGTCGGATCGGTACCTTCTCCGACTCCACCGACGAGTGGATGGTCGCGGTCCGGATGGTCTCCGAGGGCGTCGACGTGCCACGACTGAGCGTCGGCGTGTACGCCACCAGTGCCTCGACACCCCTGTACTTCGCGCAGGCGATCGGGCGGTTCGTCCGGTCCCGTCGGCCCGGGGAGACCGCGTCGGTGTTCCTCCCGTCCGTACCCGTGCTGCTGCAACTGGCTTCGCAGATGGAGGCGCAGCGCGACCACGTCCTGGGCAAGCCCCACCGGGAGGAGGGGCTGGAGGACCAGCTGCTCGCCCAGGCGAACCAGCAGCAGGACGAGAACACCGAGGACGACGAGGACCGCGGTTACATCTCCCTCGGCGCCGACGCAGAGCTCGACCAGATCGTGTACGAGGGCTCGTCCTACGGCACGGCCACATTCGCCGGCAGCGAGGAGGAGGCCGACTACATCGGGCTCCCCGGGCTGTTGGGCGCCGACGATGTCAAAGCCCTGCTGCGGCAGCGCGAGAAGGAACAGATCAAGCGCACGTCCGCCCAGTCCGCCTCCGGGGCGGGGTCGGTCGCGGTCGTGGGCGCCGACCCGGCGGTGTCCGGGGCGACCATCCCCGGCAACGCCGCCGGACCCGGCGCGCACGCC
>NZ_JAALDN010000292.1 GCF_014144855.1 Dietzia maris
TCGCGGACGCGGCCAGGGTCTTCTCGAGGTCCCGGATGTCGGACGTGTCCCAGTCCAGGTCCCATCCGGCGGAGTGGAACATCGCGGCGAGGATGCCGGCGGTGAAGCCCCACACGACGAGGTCGTCGTGCTGGAACGCCGGGCCGGTCCACCCGGTGGTGTGCCGGAGCAGGAATCGGTTGGCGGGATCGAGCAGCTCGTCGACCGGCACGGTCATCACGCGCGCGGTCTCCCCCGGGTCCACGACGTCGACCTCCATCGGCTCCCGCCAGTATCCGAGCACCGGTGCGACGGAGTAGTTCGAGACCGGGATGTACAGCTCGGGGAGCACCGCGAGCACGTCCACCCCGTGGGGGTCGAGGCCGGTCTCCTCCCACGCCTCACGCAGCGCGGCCTCCACCGGGCCGCTGTCCGTGTCGTCGACGCCGCCGCCGGGGAACGAGATCTGACCCGAGTGGTTGCGCAGCGTGGGGGCCCGGTGGGTGAGCAGGACGCGGGCATCGGTGGGCGGCCGGGGGCCGGGCGCGTCCTCCGAGCCGGAGAACAGCACCAGGACGGCGGCGTCGCGGTGCGGTCGGCCGACCTCGTTGGGACCGCGGTCCTCGGGCGGGCGCCGTCTCGGCAGCAACCCGTCGAAGCTGCCGTCGGTGCACGCCGTCATGAGGGGGTCCATCCAAGCGGGGTGCGGGACGCCGGTGACGTCGCCGGGCCGGGGCGCGGGCCCGTTCGCGGGGTTGCTCACGCGGTCACTCCCAGGTGTTCGGCGACGGCGTCCAGCACGTCCTGCTCGCTGTCCATGGGCTCGACCAGCACGTGCGCGATCGTCCCGTCGGCGCGGACGAATAGCGTCAGCGGCAGGACGGGTGGCGCGCCGAGCACGGCCGGCAGCTCCTCCTCCTGGTCGGAGACCGAGATCAGTTCCTCGATGCCCAGCGCGGCGAGGGTGTCGAAACCCTTGGTCTCGGACGGGTCCGTGTGCGAGAGCACCACCCGCACCTCGTCACCGAGGGTGGCTTGGGCGTCACGGATGGCGGGTAGCTCGCGGCGGCAAGGTTCGCACCAGTAGGCCCACATGTTGACCACCATGGGCGTGCCGGCCTGGATCTTGCCGAGCGTGGTGGTGGAGCCGTCGTCCATGCAGCGCACCATCAGTCCGGCGACGGGGCCGGTGGTGGTGGCGGGCACGGCGCTGTCGCGGCAGGCGGGGAGCCCGGCCTCGGCGCGGACCGCGGGGTCCACGACGGTGCG
>NZ_JAALDN010000293.1 GCF_014144855.1 Dietzia maris
ATGATGGTGCGGATCCCGTAGAGCGGGTCGCCCTTGCGTCCGCGGTGCCCGCAGATCTGCTGCTGCAACCTACGGCGGACCTCGTCCACGGCACCGAGAGCGAGCTTGACGACATGGAAAGCGTCGAGCACCGCGGTGGCGTCCTCGAGTTCGTCATCGATGGCCCGCTTGTAGCCGTGGAACGGATCCAAGGCGGCGATCTCGACACCGCTGGTGAAGCCCTCACCGCGTCCGGTGAGCCAGTCGGCCAGCACTGCCCCGGAGCGGCCTGGCACGAGATCCAGCAGTCTGGCCTGCACCTTTCCGTCCCGATCGCGGGTGAGGTCGACCATCCCGGTCAGTTCTTTCGGCCCGCGTTTGCGGCGGGAGACGTGGTGCCAGATGTGTTCATCGACTCCGAGGGTGAGGACGCCGTCGAAGCGGTCCGGATCATCGGCGAGCGACTGCAGCACGGCCTTGACCGGCGTCCACACGGTGTGCCACGCGGTGCCGAGCTGGCGGGCCAGTCCGTTGACGGTGGCGTGCTCTCGTCGCAGCTGCTGTACCGCCCACTCCACTACGCGGGTCGTGGTGGCGTGCCGCGGCGAGGCCAGGCCGGGAAGATGTTCGACGAAGGTGCAGCGTTCGCACGCCGCTCCCGGGCACAGGAAGCGGCGCTTGCGCCAGATGATCGTGACGTGGCGACCGAACGAGGGGATGTCGACCAGACGCACTACCTGCCGGCCATGGCCTACTCCGACGGCGCCGCAGTCGGGGCACCCGACAGGCCCAGGCTCGGACTCGACGGTCACCTCTAGGTGCTCGTCGACCATGCGCGCATCAAGGACGTACACGTCATCGAGACCGACGAGAACATCGCAGCGGGAACAACGAGACGAAGGTGCGGCGCCAGCGGCAGGCCGGCAGCACCCGATAGGCTCAGACATGGGTCGAGGCCCCTTCGGGATTGGGTGTAGAGGTACTTCCAATCCTTCAGGGCCTCGACCCTCTTGCTCCCTACTGCTTCACCGGCGTGTCGCCCTCACCCACACTCAGATGCGAAGAGCC
>NZ_JAALDN010000294.1 GCF_014144855.1 Dietzia maris
TCGCGATCGAGGACGGCCGGTGGGTTCAGGGCAGCGGCACCAAGAAGGTCACCATCGACCCGGTCGCCCAGTGCCGCGACGCCCTCTACGCGTTGCGCGGGTACGTCAGTGAGGATCCGCGGTGGCCGGATCAGCTCCAGCGCTGGACCCACATGCTGGTGTTCCCGAACGCCTCGATCCCCGCGGACTTCGCGATGCCGGAGATCCCGCGCGACCGGATCGTGGACCGCGATCAGCTCGACGACCTCGCGATGATCGCTTTCCGGTTGGCCCGTGACTCGGGCCCGGCTGACCGTCCGTTCCTGTCCGCGGACACCGTCGACCGGCTGTCCGAGATCCTCGGAGGTCGGGGGCTACCCCAGCGCGACGTGGTGGCCCGCGCGGCCGAGAACGCCGACATCGCCGACGCGCTCACCCGTGAACAGTCGGTGCTCCTGCGGGCGGTCGACGCCCTGCCGCGGGTGGAGATCCGGGGCGGCGCGGGCAGCGGTAAGACCTATCTGGCGCTGGAACAGGCTCGACGGTTGTCAAGGGACGGGCAGCGCGTCGCATTGATCTGCTACTCGCACGGGCTGGCCAGCTACCTCAAGCGGGTCACCAGCGGATGGAAGCGCCGGGAACGACCCGCGTACGTCGGTGAGTTCCACGCCCTGGGCGTCGAGTGGGGCGCGCCGGTGGGCCCGGACGAGCGGATTCGGTCCACGGAGACGGTGCGGTGGTGGGAGGAGGATCTGCCCGGGTTGATGTCCGACCTGGCAGACGAACTGCCCGGCGGCAAGCGATTCGACGCCGTGATCGTCGACGAGGCCCAGGACTTCGCCGACAGTTGGTGGCAGCCGGTCGTCGGAGCGCTGCGCGACAGGGAGAACGGTCGGCTCATGATCGTCGGCGACGCGGGCCAGAGAGTGTTCGAGCGTGCCGGCCGCCCGCCCGTGGACCTCGTACCGCTCGTGCTGGACCACAACCTGCGCAATACGCGGCAGATCGCCAGCGCGTTCATGCCGCTGGTGGGTCAGCGCATGGAGTTGCGCGGCGGCACCGGTCCCGCCGTCCGTTACGTGGAGGTGCCGGAGGGCGCCGATCCCGTCGCGGTGGGAGACGACGAGGCGATGCGACTGCTCGACGAGGGGTGGGAGCCCCGCGACGTGGCGTTGCTGACCATCGGCTCGCGTCACCCCATGCAGGTCGAGCTCCAGGAGGACGGCAACGACGCCTACTGGGAGACGTTCTGGGACGGCGAGGACATCTTCTACGGTCACGTCCTCGGCTTCAAGGGTCTCGAACGACGTGCCGTGGTCCTGGTGTGCAACAGCTACGAGGGCATCGACCGCCTCCGCGAGCGCATCTACGTGGGGCTGTCTCGGGCGACGGACGTACTCGTGGTGGTGGGGGAGATTGACACCTGAGCTCTCGCGGACGACACCGGCCGCCCCGGCCTCGAGGGGAGGCCGGGGCGGCCGGGGCGCGACGGAGTGGTGGATCAGCTCCCGAGGTCGGTCTCGCCCTCGACGAGCTCGGCCTGCTCGGCCCTCTGGTTGCCGTGCGAGACGGCGATCTTGCGCGGCTGGGCCTCTTCGGCCACCGGGATCACCAGGCGCAGGACGCCGTCGGTGTAGTCGGCCTCGATCTTGTCGGTCGCCAGGCCCTTGCCCATGGCGAGCTGCCGGGCGAAGGTCCCCGACTGCCGCTCGTGCATGAGCCACTGCGCGTCACCCTCGGCAGGCGCCCGCCGCTCGGCGCGGACGGTGAGGGTGCGGTCCTCCACGTCGATGTCGATGGTGGAGGGGTCGACCCCCGGCATATCGATGAGCCCGACGAAGCGATCGCCCTCCTTGTAGAGGTCCATCGGCAGGGAAGTCGAGGCGGTGGCGCTGCGGAGCCCCTCGCCCAGGAGGCGATCGAGCTCACGGAACGGATCGAAACGGGTGCTGGTGGCCATGATGGTCTCCTTCAGGACTGGTCGGGGCGCTCCCGGCATCTCCGGGTCGCACTCGGTTCAACCGCGGGTCGTAGTTGAGTATTCCCGACTCAGGCCAGATTTCTTGATTGAGTCCTCTGGGCTCAATCCACTGGGAGGGCGGGCAGTGCCGGAAGCAGATCGGCGACCGAACCGGTGTCGATCCCGAGGCCCTCGAGCGAACCGAGCAGGGCGCCCGGGTCGAGCAGGCCGCCGTCCTCGTCGTCGTCACCCTCCAGGCACTCCCCGGGCGCGGTGACGGCCGTGCGGAGGCCGGCACCGTCGGCGGCGGCGTCGTCGGCCCACAGGAATCGGACCCGCTCGGCGATTCCCTGAGCGTCACCGACGGTGCACTCGACGGTCTCGCGGTGGGCGGCGAAGCCCTCGTTGGCGAGGTTGGCCATCCCGGCCGGGCGGGCGTAGAGAGTGCCGTCGGTGACGAACCCGGTCCCGTCGAAGGTCATCTCGATCGAGCGCCCCTCGCAGACCTCGTCGCAGAGGACCCGGAGGTTGCCGGACGTTTCGTCGTGATCGAGCGCCATCACACCCTGGAACGGCGACGTGAAGGTCTGCAACTCCGTGACCGCTCCGGCCTCGCCGAACTGGACGAAATGGACCTTGCCCGTGCCCTCGACACCCACGGCGAACGCACCTCCCCATGCTTCGGGGAGGAACTCAATGGCTTCGAGGCCGCCGTTCGCGCCGACCTGCCCGGTGAGGGAGGAGAGGGAGTACTCATCGGTGGCGGCGAGCGTGCCGGAGTCGCGGTCGGCGGGGAGGTCGAAGCGCAGGACCGACGGGCGGCTGGTGCCGCCGGCGTTGTTGTTGCGCTCGGTGGCCACGTAGATCGCGCCGTCCGAGCCCACGGTCACGCCCTCGGCGTCGGGCGGCCCCGAGCCGTCGGGGTACCGGAGCACGAAGGTCCGCGCGAGCGAGTACCTGCCTGCTGCGCGGTCGTAGTCGAGGACGTAGAGCGCGCCGGTGCCGTTGTTCACGACGTACGCGGTGCCGTCGGCCGCGATGTCGACCCCGGACATGTCGTCCTCGGCGAAATCGCCACCGAGGGCGGCCGGGGAGACGGTCAGGGGGTCGAAGGGCCACAGAGACGTCGCGATCGGCTCCTGCGCGACCGCCGCGACATTCCGCGCGTCGCGGGTGGACTCGCCGGTGACGGCGAAGTCGCCCGTCATGTCGGGGATGCGACCCCAGGTGACGGCCGCGTGGCCGGACCAGGTCGTGGAATCGACCAGGTTGCCGTCGGCGTTGCGCAGGGTCACCGAGTCGTTCCCGCCCAGCCCGAAGTAATCCGGGTCCACGTCCGTGTAGAAGGACCGGTAACCGCCGGACTCAATGGTGGTACCGGAGGGGAACACGATCGGGTCGTGCGTGGGGTCGCCGTCGATGAGCGTCCAGCCGGAGATGTCGAGGTCCTGATCGGTGTCGAGGTTGGCGAGCTCGACCCAGTCACCGACCGGGTCGCCGTTGGACTCGACCTCGTTGATGACGATGTCCGCGGCGGTCGCCGCGGGTGCGGGTGCGGCGGCGGAGACCGTGGGCAGTCCGACCGTTGCACCGGCGGCGAGGAGTGTCGAGAGGGCACCGGAGAGGAGGGTGCGTGAGCGCATGTGTGGCCTTTCCTGGGCTTCAGGCGCGGGTGAGTGACCACGGAACCGTACGAGTGTCCCGTGCCCGGGGGCTTGCCGGATCATGGCGGGGAGCTGAACACTCCCTGACAGGCCGTTCCCGAACGTGGGGTGGTCGGCCCGATATTCCCTCGTCAAACCGGGATATCTCGATAAACTCACCTTCAGATTAGGATCCTGCGACTGCCGGATCCGGTGACTGGAGCTGCGACATGACACAGAATCCTCCCCCCGGATGGGACGGGCCGCCCACGTCGGAGTTCAGGGCCGTCCAGCAGCCAGGGCACGGAACGGGCGGGTACGGTGCCGGCGGCTACGGATCGAGCGGCTACGGGGACTACGGCGCCCCGCCACGTAAGCAGGGGATGTCCCCGGTCGCGATCGTGGCCCTGACCGTCGGTGCCATGCTCCTGATCGGGCTGGTCATCGCCACGGTCTTCCTGGTGGTGCCGAGGTTCACACAGGACTCGGCAGCGCCGGTGACCTCCACCGTCTCGGTGACAGCCACCGCGCCGGAGTCCCCGGCCCAGCCCACCGTCCAACCCGCTCGACCCGCTCGACCCGCTCAACCGGTGCAACCGGCGCGACCGGCGTCGCCGTCCGGCTCGTATGAATGCTCCAACGCGGAAGACGGTGCCTACTCGCGATCGGCGGTGGGTTCGAATGCCACCTCCTGCGAGTTCGCCCTGTCCGTGTGGGCGGAATACCTGCTGGCGGGTGGCAACGGCGCGCCGATGGTCCTGGACGCCTACAGTCCGGTGACCGGCGAGGTATACACCATGTCGTGTTCCGGTGGAGACGTGGTGACCTGCACCGGCGGCAGCAACGCCGTGGTCTACATCTACTGATGGTGCCGCTACGCTGGAGGCGCGCGGTCGTGGCCGCCACGGCCGCGACAGCGGCCGCGGCGGGGGCCTGCTCCCCCCTCGGCGCGACCGA
>NZ_JAALDN010000295.1 GCF_014144855.1 Dietzia maris
CATCCCACCGCCGCGTCCGACAGGAGTGAGCCTTGCCCCCCAGGACCGCCCCGATCCCCGATCGCATCGACCAGGCCCGCGCCAACTGGGAGCGAGAGGGCTGGACGGATGCCGCGCAGGGGATGACGGTGGTGACCTCGGTGATGCGGGCGCACCAGATCCTCCTGGCCCGGGTCGAGGACACTCTCCGTCCGTGGAACCTGTCGTTCCCCCGGTACGAACTCCTCCGACTGCTGGCCTTCTCCCGCTCGGGGTCGCTGCCCATCACCAAGGCGTCGGAGCGCCTCCAGGTGCACGTCACCAGCGTCACCAGCGCCATGAAGCGCCTGCTCGACGCCGGGCTGGTGGAGCGACGACCGCACCCCACGGACGGGCGGACGACCCTGGTGGAGATCACGGACGCGGGCAGGCAGGTGGTGGCCGAGGCGACCGCGGCGCTCAACTCCGGCGTGTTCGCCGACCCGGGGATGGACGAGGGCGAGCAGGTGGCGCTCATCGAGGCCATCGCCGCGCTGCGCCGGTCCGCCGGCGACTTCTGACATACGACACCGCGCCCGGCCCCCTCTCGGGTGGGGCCGGGCGCGGCTGTTCGGGGGAGGGAATCTCCCGGGGCCGTGAGCTCCGGGGTTCCGTCAGGTGTGGATCAGGGCACCTCGGTGGCGAGGGTGCGGTCCTCGGTCATCTCGGCATCCGCGTTCATCACGTTCTTGCTCGACTCCGTCATGGCCACCACGCACAGCATGGACATGGCGGACAGCAACGAGAGCATGATCCCGACACCGAGCGTGTTGCCCGCGGCGACCATCGCGGCGGCGGCCAGCGGCGGCAGTGCGCCACCGAGGATGCCGGCGAGGTTGTAGCCGAGGCCGGCGCCGGTGTAGCGGTACCGGGCCTGGAACAGCTCCGGCAGGAGTGCGCCGGCCGGGCCGTAGGCGATGCCGAAGATGATGAGCGTGACGAAGAGGACGATGGCGAACGCGATCGGCGACCCGGTGTCGAGGATCGGGAAGACGAACAGTGACCAGACCACGGCCAGCGCCACCGAGGTGCCGATGACCTTCTTGCGGCCGATCCGGTCGGAGTACATGGCCGAGATCGCGATCGCGGCGCCGAAGATCAGGGCGGCGATCATGCCCATACCCAGGACGAACGGGCGGGTGTGCTCGAGGTTCTTGGTGGCGTAGTTCGTGAGGAACGAGGTGCCCATGTAGAAGAGGGAGAACAGCGAGGTGAGCGCGCCACCGGCGATGAGGATCTCCTTCCACTGGTAGCGGAGCGCATCAGCGAACGGCAGGGTCTTGGGTGCCGCGTCCTCGGAGGCCAGGGCCCGGTCCTGCTTGAAGACCGGGGTCTCCTCGATGGAGATGCGGATCCACAGGCCGATGAGCACGAGCACGGCGGACAGCAGGAACGGGATACGCCAGCCGTACTGCATGAACGGGCTGTTGACGTCAGAACTGTCGCCGGCGACCAGCGAGAAGATGAGGAACGTGCCCGAGGAGAGGAAGAACGCGAAGGCGACGCCCAGCTGCGGCCACATCCCCATCATCCCGCGCTTACCCTGCGGCGCGTACTCGGCCGTGAGCAGGGTCGCCCCGGCCCACTCGCCGCCGACCGCGAAGCCCTGGAAGAAGCGGCAGACGACGAGGAGCGTCGGGGCCCAGATGCCGATGCCGCCTTCGAACATTCCGAAGGCCCCGGTGCCGTACCCGGGGAGTAGGCCGATGAACACGGTGGCGATGCCCATGATGAACAGGGTCCACACCAGGGTGCGCTTACGACCGATGCGGTCGCCGAAGTGGCCGAAGAGCGCGGCGCCGACCGGGCGCGCGAAGAACGCGACGGCGAAGGTCGCGAACGACGAGAGTGTCGCGGCCGCCGCATCCTGGCCGGGGAAGAACAGAGTGGGGAAGACCAGCGCCGCGGCGGTGCCGTAGATGAAGAAGTCGTACCACTCGATCGTCGTGCCGATCGAGGAGGCCGCCGCCACCTTCGCGAGCGAGGTCTTCCTGGGCTCCGCTGACGGGTTCGGCGACTGTGGCGCCGCACCCCCGGCGGGAAGGTTCGTGGTTGTCAAGACAACTCCAAGTCTCGTGGGGCGCCGGGCGGGGCCCTGGCGCGGGACGTGTTCCCCGACGAGTGAACGTCGATTGAGCAAAAGGTATGTGACTGGGGCCACACTGGATACACCCGAAAGTGGATGGTCGGTGATCCGGATCACGTCGCGGCCGGGCGAACCCGGCACCGCCGGACCGGAAGCGCACCGCCGCGGGCGTCCCTAGGGTGACGGGCGAGACGCCGACCACGAGCCCGAAGGAGCGCGCCCGATGCCTCGACCCACCCCACGAGTGATCAGCGACCAGTCCCTCGACTTCCTCCGGTCCGGATACCTCTTCGCCTCGCGGGTGCGGCAACGCGCGGGGGTCTCCCCCGATTCGCAGGCCCCTGTCCGACTGCGGCTCATGGGACGCAGCGCCGTTCTGTTGCGGGGCGTGGAGCGTGTGCGGAACTTCTACGACGCGGACAAGGTGGAGCGCAACGGCGCCATGCCCGGGTTCATCCGGTTTCCACTCTTCGGCCCGGGCGCCGTCCACGGACTCGACGGCCGCGCGCACGAGGTACGCAAGAACGCACTGGCCGACATGGCCTATGACGACGAGCGCGCCGCACGGTTCTCCGAACTGGTCGCCGATGAACTCGAGGGGATGCTCGGCGACTGGGCGCGCAGCGGTACCGGCACGGTCTACGGGCTCTTCCGGATCCGGAGTGCGTAGCTG
>NZ_JAALDN010000296.1 GCF_014144855.1 Dietzia maris
GCCCGAGCGGATGACCGCCCGGCGCTTCTGGGTCCGGCACGCCGCGGACGCCCGCGGGGCGGTCCTGCTGGACGACGGAGCGGTCCGAGCGGTGACCGGCTCGCGACGCTCCCTGCTACTGGCCGGGGTGACCGGGGTGGACGGGCTGTTCCACTTCGGCGACGTTATCGAGATGCACGACGTCGACGGCCGGGTGGTCGCCCGCGGGATCGCCCAGTACGACTCGGTCGAGGTCCGCGCCCGGCTGGTCGACCGGGCGGCGGGCGGCACCGGCTCCGGTCAGGGGCGCCCGTTGGTGCACGCCGACGACCTCGTCCCGGTCTGACCAGCGCTGGTCCGACCACCGACCCCGGTCGGCCCGCGCTCAGCCTTCCGTGACGGTCCCCTCGGTGTGGACCGGGGTGACGGTCCCCTCCTCGAGGTTGTAGATCGCGCCGACGATCGCGGTGCGGCCCTCGGTGATCGCGCGGTCGACGGCGGCCGACTTCTGCCGGATCGCGGTGACGGTGTGGCGGACGTTCTCCACCACCACGTCGTCGTACCCGGCGTCCGGGTCGCGCCGCGCCTCGAACACGGCCGGCGAGATCCGCTCGACCACGTCGCGCAGGTACCCGGACGGGGTGGAGTGCGTGTCGATGGCGGTGATCGTGGCGCCCACCGCGCCGCACGAGGTGTGTCCCAGGACCAGGGTCAGCGGGATGTTCAGGGCCTCGATCCCGAACTCGATCGACCCGAGCACCGACGAGTCCACGATGTGGCCGGCGTTGCGGATCACGAACAGGTCGCCGAGCCCCTGGTCGAAGACGACCTCGGCGGGGACGCGGGAGTCCGCGCAGCCGAACACCTGCGCGAACGGATTCTGCTGGCAGGCGAGCTCGGTGCGCCGAGAGGGGTCTTTGTGCTCGTTGAGGTTCTCCCCGGCCACGTAGCGGGCGTTGCCGCGGAGTAGTCGGGCCAGTGCGGTCCCCGGTGTCTTTGCGATCTGCATGGCCCTATTTTGCTCCTCGACGCTCACCCGTGGTGCGGCAGGGCCGCATCTGTCAGCTCGAGGACCTCCACGCAGTCGCCGTCGATCGTCAGGGTGGCCTCGTCGTGCGCGCGGGTGCGGCCGCGGTTGACCACCGCGACGGGCGTGCCGGTGGTCACCGCACGCCGTACGAACCGGTATCCGGAGCGGACGGTCAGGGAGGAGCCGACGACGACGACGAGGTCCGACCCGTCGACGAGCGCGTTGGCCTCCTGCACGCGATGCGCGGGGACGTTCTCGCCGAAGTAGACGATGTCCGGTTTGAGGACTCCCGAGCAGGCCCGACAGTCGACCATGCGGAAGTCGGAGGTCTCGGCCAGGACGGCGTCGGCATCCGGCGCCACCTCGATCGCGCCGCGGGAGGTCACGCGTTCGATGAAGCCGGGGTTGAGGCGTTCGAGCTGTTCGTGCAGCGCCCACCGGCTCTGTCGCAGGCCGCAGTCCAGGCAGATGATCACGGCGTAGGTCCCGTGCAGGTCCACGAGCCGGCGGTTGCCCGCCTTGAGGTGCAACAGGTCCACGTTCTGGGTGATCACCCCGGTGACCAGGCCGCGACGCTCCCAGTCGGCGAGCAGGAGGTGCGCGGCGTTGGGTCGTGCGGCCTCCATGTGCCGCCACCCGAGGTGGTTGCGCGCCCAGTAGTGCCGGCGGAACGTGGGGTCGCCCACGAACTGTTGGAACGTCATCGGGGTCCGGCCGGGCGAATCGGGCCCGCGGTAGTCGGGGATGCCCGACGGGGTCGAGATGCCGGCGCCGGTGAGCACCACCGCCCGTCGGCCCCGGAGGAGTTCGGCGAGTGCGGCCGCGCGGTCGGGGAGGTCCGGGTCCGCCTCCGTGCGCTCGGCCGGCGTCCAGGCGGTTTCGCGGATCCTGACCATCTAGAGGCCCCCGGGCCCCGAGGGGTCGTGCGCGCACACCACGTCGAGGGTGCGGTGGCGACGCCGGGCCAACCCGGCGAGCCTGGCGTGCGTCAGGGACACCGCGCCCGGTTCCAGGGCCAGGGCGCGTTCCAGGACGGGGATCGGCCTCGGCACGCGACCCGTCTGACCGATCTGCCCCTGGTGGTAGAAGGCGTCCCCGGCGTGGAGGAGGTCTTTGTCGTCGTCGTCGTTGCCGTGGACGCGGTCGTGGTCACCGACACCACCGGTGCGGCCGCCGCCGGGTACCAACACCCCGGCGTGACCCACCGCGTGGCCCGGCAGGTCCACCAGCATCATCCCCTCGGCGACATGGTCCAGGGGGTGCGCCCGGAAGCCCTCCCACCGGTCGGTCCCGTAGGAGTACTCGACGAACCGCGGCCCGTGCGACCACTGGGGGCGGCGGTACCGGCGGCGCTCGACGAACCGCGGCGTGCGCACCGCCCACGTCAGCGCCTGGGCGACGACGTGCACCTGCGCCTCCGGGAAGTCGGCGAGTCCCCCGATGTGGTCGACGTCCATGTGGGTCAGCACGATGTGCCGCACGTCCCGCGGATCCAGGCCCAGAGCCCCGATGCGGTGGACGGCGGTCTCGCCGGTGCGCAGCGCCGGGCGCAGCGCGTGGCGCATCGCCCCGAGGCGTCCGGCCGGGTCGGCGATGTCCTGCAACCCGATCCCGGAATCCACCAGCACGAGCCCGTCCGGGGCCTCCACGAGCAGCACGCGCGTCGGAACGAGGCCCCCCATCGTGCCGCAGTTGAGCTGGTGGATCCGCATGGGAGAAACGGTACCGACCGACGGTAGGGTGCGTGGCATGGCCGCAGGTGGAGTGCTCGATCCACGACCGGTGGTACGCGTCGAGCGGCAGCGCGACGGGGGCGTGGACGAGCGGGCCGAGCCCGTGTCGGCCGGGGCGGGGCGGTGGCCGTACTCGATCCCGGCGGTGGCCCAGCTGTTGCGCGAGGGACTCGAACTCGACGACCTCACCGTGCTCGTGGGGGAGAACGGCGCCGGCAAGTCGACGATCGTCGAGGCCGTCGCCATGGCGTACGGGCTCGGCGCCGAGGGCGGGTCGGTCAACGGCCGTGACGTCACCTGGGAGTCGGAGTCCCCGCTGCACGACTCACTGCGGCTGGTCCGGGGCGGGGGCGCGCCGAAGTGGGGCTACTTCCTGCGCGCCGAGACCATGCACGGCATGTTCACCTACCTGCAGACCGCGCAGAAGGAGCAGACCTCCGGGCCCGTGGAGCACTTCCACACGCGCAGCCACGGTGAGGCGTTCTGGGACATCGTCACCACCTCGCGGTTCTCCGGCGGCGGGTTGTTCGTGCTGGACGAGCCCGAGGCCGGACTGTCCTTCGACGCCCAACTCAGACTGGTCGCCCTGCTGCTCGAGCTGGCCGACCGGCGCGGGGCGCAGGTGCTCATGGCCACCCACTCGCCGATCCTCGCTTCGGTGCCCGGCGCCGCGGTGTACGAGCTCTCCGACGCCGGGATGCACCGCACCCGGTGGGAGGATCTGGCGATGGTCGACCACCACCGGCGCTATCTCGACGCGCCGGAACGGTATCTGCGCCACCTGCTGGAGTGACCGGGCACACTGGGGCGCATGAGCCGCTCTGAGTCCCGATCGCACCGCACCACCGGCGAGGCCCGGCCCGTCCACCCCGTCTACCCGGAGTGGCAGCCGCCGTCGGCGTCACGGGCGGCCAACACCGGACCGCTTCCCGCGCCGGAGCCGGGCTTCACCCCGGACGTGATCGTCGTGGGGCACGGTCTGTCCGGACTGGTCGCCACCCACGAGGCGACCCGCGCGGGCAAGAAGGTGCTCGTGGTGGACCAGGAGAACGAGAAGAACCTCGGCGGTCAGGCGTTCTGGTCGCTGGGCGGCCTCTTCCTGGTCGACACACCCGAGCAGAAGCGGATCGGGATTTCCGATTCGCTCGAGTTGGCGTGGCGGGACTGGCTCGGCTCCGCCGGCTTCGACCGGCCGGAGGACCACTGGCCGCGGCAGTGGGCGCGTGCCTATGTCGAGTTCGCCGCGGGGGAGAAGCGGCGGTACCTCCACGACCTGGGCCTGCGGATCATCCCCACCGTCGGCTGGGCCGAGCGCGGCGGCGGCGACGTGGCCGGGCACGGCAACTCCGTCCCGCGCTTCCACGTGACCTGGGGGACCGGGCCCGAGGTGGTGCGGGTGTTCGAGGAACCCGTCCTGGAGGCCGCCCGGGCCGGGCTCGTGCGCTTCGCCGTACGTCACCGGGTCGACGAGATCGTGGTCGAGGACGGTCGCGCCGTCGGCGTGCGAGGAGCGACCCTCGTGCCCTGCGACCACGACCGGGGTGTGGCCTCCCCGCGCGAGGAGACCGGCGCGTTCGAGTTCCGGGCCGGGGCGGTGCTCCTCGCCTCCGGCGGTATCGGCGGCAACCCCGACCTCGTTCGTCGGTACTGGCCCGCGGACCGGCTCGGCGACGCTCCCGAGCGCCTGATCCTGGGGGTGCCCGAGCACGTGGACGGCCGGATCCTGGAGATCTCCGCGGTGGCCGGGGCCAACCTCATCAACCGGGACAGGATGTGGCACTACACCGAGGGCGTCGAGCACTACGCGCCCGTGTGGCCCTCGCACGCGATCCGCATCATCCCCGGGCCGTCCACCCTGTGGCTGGACGCGAACGGCGACCGGATGCCGGTACCGCTGTTCCCGGGGTTCCACACCACGGCGTCCATCGAGGCCATCCGCCGCACCGGCCGGGACTACTCCTGGTTCATCCTCGACTCCGCCATCGCCGGCAAGGAGTTCATCCTCTCCGGGTCCGAGCAGAACCCGGAGCTCACGGACAAGAGCATCAAGAAGTTCGCCTCCAAGGCCGGAAGCGGACTGCCGCCGTCGATCGCCGAGTTCGCCGAGAAGGGCGTCGACTGGGTGGTCGCGGACACCCTCGAGGAGATGGTCGCCGGCATGAACTCGCTGCTGCGCGACGGGGAGCCGGAGCTCGACGTGGAGCGGGTGCGCGAGTTCGTCCTGGCGATGGACGGGCAGATGGACAACCCGTTCGCCAAGGACGCCCAGGTGCAGGCCATCCACAACGCCCGGCGCGTCCTCACCGACAAGCTCACCCGGTTGGCCAAGCCGCACCGGCTGCTCAGGGACTCGGGCCAGGGCACGGGCTCGGCGGCCGGCTCCGGTGGCCCGCTCATCGCGGTCAAGGTGCACCTCATGACCCGCAAGACGCTCGGCGGCATCGAGACGACCCTCGACTCCCAGTGCCTGACCCCCGACGGCGAGCCCTTCCCGGGCCTGTACGCGGCGGGCGAGGTCGCCGGCTTCGGCGGCGGCGGCGTGCACGGGTACAACTCGCTGGAGGGGACGTTCCTCGGCGGGTGCATCTTCTCCGGGCTCAAGGCGGGCCGGGCGATGGCGCGGGAGGTCTGATCGGCGCGGGCGGCCGCGAGGAGCGCACGCTCTCCGCGGCGAGGATCGGTATCGCCGGCGCGGCGGTCGTCGGCGTCGCCTTCGGCATGGCGCGGTACGTCTACGGGCTCACCCTGCCCGACATCCGCCGGGACCTCGGTCTGCCGGAGCTGGTGCTCGGGCTCGTCGCCAGCGCCACGTTCGTCGGCTACCTGGCCGGCCTGCTGCTCGCGGGACCCCTGACGGCCCGGCGTGGACCGCGCGCACCGACCACCGTGGGCGGGGTCTGC
>NZ_JAALDN010000297.1 GCF_014144855.1 Dietzia maris
GGCTACTGGTGACCAAGGCGCGCGGGACGGCGTTCGGCGCGGCCGACGTGGTGCTCGTCGTGGGCACGCCCCTGGACTTCCGGCTCGGCTACGGGGTGTTCGGCGGCAAGGAGGGCGCGACGCCGGCGAAAGTGGTGCACATCGCGGACTCCCCCGGGCAACTCGGCCACCACGCGTCACCGGCCGTGGCCACCGCGGGCGACCTGGGGCTCGTGCTGGACGCGGTCGTCGAGGCCGTACAGCGCCGATCGGGGGCGGCGCGCCCGGACTGGTCGACCTGGGCGACCACGCTGCGGGAGAAGTCCGATGCCACCCACGCCGCCGACCTGCAGCTCCTGGGCGCCTCGGCCGACCCCGTCCATCCCGCGCGGATCTACGGCGAGCTGCTGCCGCGCCTGGCCGAGGACGCCGTGGTGATCGGCGACGGCGGCGACTTCGTCTCCTATGCCGGCAAGTTCATCGAACCCGCCCGGCCGGGCAACTGGCTGGACCCCGGCCCGTTCGGGTGCCTCGGCGCGGGACTGGGCGCGGCCATCGCGGCCCGCATCGCCCGACCGTCCAGTCAGGTGGTCCTGCTGCTGGGCGACGGTGCTGCGGGGTTCTCCCTCATCGACGTGGACACCCTCGTCCGGCACCGACTGCCCGTGGTGATGGTGATGGGCAACAACGGGGCGTGGGGCCTGGAGAAGGGCCCCATGCAGATGCTCTACGGCTACGACGTGATCGCCGACCTCGCGCCGCGGACCCGCTACGACGAGGTGGTGAAGGCCCTCGGCGGGGCCGGCGAGATGGTCACCGATCCCGCGCAGATCGGCCCGGCGCTGGACCGGGCGTTCGCCAGCGGCGTGCCGTACCTGGTGAACGTGATAACCGATGTAGAGGCCATGTATCCCCGCTCGACATTTGGAGTCTGAACTGACGTGATCAACCCTGATTTCCCGCTGTGGCTACGGGCCTCCCACCTGATCAACTTCATCCTGATCGGCATGTTGCTCCGCTCGGGCTGGGAGATCCTGTCCTCGATGCCGCGACTGTGGTGGCGCAACGACTGCAAGCCCGGGACCGAGTGGTTGCGCTTCACCCGCCGGAAACTGCCACGGGAGGAGGGCGTGTACACCTCCCTGATGGACGAGAAATCCCTGTCACCGTTGATCGGCCTACCGGGTCGGGAGAACATCGGGCTGGGCCGGCACTGGCACGGGATCTCGGTGATGCTGTGGGTGCTCAACGGCCTGGTGTACGTGGTGCTGCTGTTCGCGACCGGACTGTGGCGCCGCATCATCCCCACCTCGTGGAGCGTGTTCGGCGAGGCGTGGGAGTCGATCCGGATGTACCTCGGGTTCCGGGCTCCGGCGATCGAACACTTCGACCCGTATGACGCCGCACAGATGCTGGCCTACACCGCCGTCATCTTCGTCCTCGCTCCGCTGCTCATCCTCACCGGCGTGGCCATGGCGCCGGCGGTGCGCTCGCGGTTCCCCTGGTACGTCAAGCTCTGGGGCGGCCACCAGGGCGCCCGGTCGCTGCACTTCATCCTCATGGTGCTCATCTCCGCGTTCATCGTCATGCATGTCGGGCTGGTGTTCCTGGTGCACGCCGAGCACAACGTCGTGCACATGGTGTTCGGCACCACCGACACGGCACGATCCGCCCAGGCCTTCACCATCACGATCGCCACCGTCGTGGCCGTGGTCCTGTTCTGGATCGCCCTGAGTTACTGGTCGCTGGCCGACCGCGCCCGGGCGCAGCGGTTCACCGCCGGGGTGTCCGAGATCGGCCGCCGCCTCTTCCTCAACCGGATGCGACCGCGGATGGGGCGGCAGAACACCTACACCGACGACGACATCTCCGAGTTCCACTGGACCAACGGCCTGCCGCCGACCGAGGACGAGTCGCCGGAGTGGGTCGAGGCTCGCGACGATGCCTGGCGCGGCTATTCCTTGACCATCGGCGACGACCTCTCGGGCGCCGAGAAGACCCTGGCCCTGGACGAGCTCACGGAGCTGCCGCGCACCTCTTATGTAGCGGTGCACACCTGCATGCAGGGCTGGTCCGCCACGTCCCGGTGGACCGGCGTACGACTGCGGGATCTGCTCGAGGTCCTCGGCCCCCAGCCGGAGGGAGCCCACTACGTGCTGATCGACTCCTACGGTCTGGCCCAGAAGATGTATGACAACCGGCCGCGGGAGCCGTTCTACGCGGTACTCGGCCTCGACACGGTCTACGAGGACGACACGATTCTGGCCTACGAGCGCAACGGAACCCCTCTCGAGACGCACCTCGGCGCCCCCGCCCGCCTGCGGGTGGAGTCAAACCACGGCTACAAGCACGTCAAGTGGGTGCGCTCGATCCGGTGGATAGCCGACTACGCGGAGTACGGTGACGGCCGAGGCGGGACCCGCGAGGATTCCGCGCTGCAGGCGTTCAACGGAAGGATCTGACGTGTCCCACATCGTCTCGTGCCGCTTCGAGGTCAGCGGCGTCCGGAACGACAGGGACGTCAAGAAGGCCCTCCAGGCGCTCTACGACATCTTCGCCGAGCACGGACTGGGCCAGGCGACCTTCGAACTCACCGGGGCCGAACACGCGCAGCTGTACGTCAAACACCCGGACACGGTCCGCCCGGACCCGGCGATCATCGAGAAGGCCCTCGCCCGCGCGGGAGACTTCCGGGTGGTCTCTACCCATCTGCACTCCTCGAACTGAATCGCTGCACCGATGTCCCGAAACCCGGTTCGGCGCAACTGCGCACACCCGCACTCCTGCTCGGACGAGACCCGGCTGCGGGTACTAGCCGATGCCCCACTGACCCGGGAGCTCTCACCTGATGACCGGCGCGACCTCAACGGGCACCTGACCGCCTGGTCCTGGGCTGAGGGCGATCCGATGGTGCTCGCCGGGGATGAAATCCCCGGTTCGTATCTCGTCGTCTCCGGCCGCGCGCGGGTTACCCGGGACACCGCCGATGGCCGGGAGCTCACCGTGGACATCGCCGCCCCCGGAGACACCGTGGGGCCGTTGCACACGGAGGCTGCCGTCGCGACCGAGTCCGCCTGGGCGATGGAGACGACCTGTGCGCTCTTCCTGCCCGCTCACGCGCTGGCGGAGGTGGTCGGCGACCACCCGAGCCTCGCCCTGGGCCTGATCCGAATGCAACAGGATCGGCTCGCGCAGGCCCGGGAACAGGAGATCGGGCACACCACGCAGTCGGTGGAGCAGCGGGTCGGCTCGACGCTGCGGCACCTCGACCGCAAGCTCGGAAGCCTCCAGCGGGACGGCTCGAGTCTCCTCCAGGTCCGACTGCGCCGCGACGACATTGCGGGGATGGCCGGCACCACAGTGGAATCCGCCTCGCGCGCGATGGCGCGGATGAAGAAGGCGGGCGTCATCGACTCCGGCCGCGAATGGGTCTCGGTCCTCGACCGCGCCGCACTCGAGAGGCTGATCGCGGGCGATTAACTGGTCGGCGCCGCTTTCCCGTTGATTGATTGGCGTCAAGGAAGTCTTCTCCGGTTGCTCCTAGGTTCGGAGATGCACGTAAGGAACGTGCACCGTTCCCCCGAGGAACAGCAACCGTAGAGGAGCTGGGATCACCATGAGTGTCCGCGAACAGGTCAAGAGCATCGTTCTGCGTTCGGATGAATTCTCGTGCCCGTCGTGCATCGCGAAGATCGAGAACAAGTTGAACGGTCTGGACGGTGTCGAGTCCGCGGAGGTCAAGTTCGCCTCCGGACGAGTACTGGTCGACTACGACCCCGCGAAGGTCTCGGTACGTGATCTCGTCGCAGCGGTCGCCGAGGTCGGCTACGCGGTCAAGCCGTCGGCGTTCTGACGCGACGACACCGACCGCACGACGGCGACCGAAGGAGACAGGACAATGCTGAAATCGTGGAAGACCTGGGGCGTGGTGGCGGCCTCCGGCCTGCTCATCGTCGCCTCGTGGCTCGTCGGCCGACTCACCTCGGCCGACGCGGTGGCGGACGGATTGATGATCATCGCCGCTCTCGTGGCCGGCTACCGGATCGCCGTCTCGGCGGTTCAGGCGCTTCGGATCCGGATGATCTCGATCGATCTGCTGGTCGTGGTCGCCGCCGTCGGGGCCATGTTCATCGACAACTACTGGGAGTCTGCGGCGGTCACTTTCCTCTTCGCCCTCGGCAAGGCCCTGGAGAAGGCGACTCTCAACCGCACTCGCCGGGCCCTGTCCGACCTCGTCGACTCGGCGCCCGAGACCGCCACCATCCTTCGTGACGGCGAGCCGGAGACCGTCGAGGTCTGGGAACTCGAACCCGGCGACCTCGTGCTGGTGCGCAACGGGGAGCAGGTCCCCGTCGACGGCCGGGTGCTCTCCGGCAACGGCGGCGTGGACGAGGCCACCATCACCGGCGAGTCCGTCCCGGCCGAGAAGTCCGAGGGCTCCGAGGTGTTCGCCGGCACCTGGCTACGGTCGGGAGTCCTGCGTATCGAGGCCGTCGGCATCGGTGCCGACACCACCCTCGCCCGGATCGTCCACCGGGTGGAGGACGCGCAGGACGACAAGGCCCGCACCCAGACCTTCATGGAACGGTTCTCGACCTGGTACACCCCCGCCGTGATGATCTCGGCGCTGGTGGTGGCCCTGATCCCCTGGTCGTTGGTCGCCACCATGGGCAACATCGAGCTCGCGCTCACCCTCCTGGTGATCGGCTGCCCCGGCGCCCTGGTGATCTCGATCCCCGTGTCGATCGTCGCCGGGATCGGCCGCTCCGCCAAGGACGGTGTTCTCATCAAGGGCGGCGAGTACCTCGAGAGTGCGGCCCGGGTCGACGCGGTCGTCGTCGACAAGACCGGCACCCTCACCAACGGTCGGCCGGTCCTGACCGACGTGGACGTGCTCGACGACGACTATTCGCGTGAGGACGTCCTGAGGCTGGCCGCCCGAGCCGAGACCGCGTCCGAGCATCCGCTCGCCGAGGCGATCATCTCGGGTGCCCGGGAGGCGGGACTGGAGATCGACCTGGTCGAAGCGGCCGAGCCCGTCGCCGGCAAGGGCATCCGCGCCGAGGTGGATGGCCGAGTGGTCGCGGTGGGCTCCGCGGATCTACTCGACCACCGGCCTGACAACGCACGGATCCTCGAACTCAACGACCAGGGCAGGACCGCGATGTTTGTCGGGGTCGACGGACGGGCGGTCGGGATCGTCACCGTCGCCGACACCATCCGTGACGACGCCCCGGCAGCGGTCAGGGCACTGCACGACGCAGGGATCAGGGTCGTCATGGCGACCGGCGATGCCCAGCGGGTGGCCCGTAATGTCGGCGCCGAACTCGGGGTCGACGAGATCCGTGCCGAGCTCATGCCGGAGGACAAGGTCGAGATCGTGCGCGAGCTGCAGTCCCGCGGCCACACCGTGGCCATGGTCGGTGACGGGGTCAACGACACCCCTGCATTGGCACTGGCCGACATCGGGGTGGCGATGGGAGCCGCCGGCTCGCCGGCCGCGATCGAAACCGCCGACATCGCGTTGATGGCGGACAGGCTCCCGCGGCTCCCGTACGCGCTCTCCCTGGCCAAGCGGACCGTCCGCACCATGCGACTCAACATCGCCATCGCCCTGGTGACCGTTGCCGCGCTTCTTGCCGGGCTGTTCCTCGGGGGCGTGACCATGTCGATCGGGATGCTGGTCCACGAGGTGTCCGTTCTCGCGGTGATCGCGATCGCGATGCTCCTCCTGCGGCCGACCCTCGAGAAGGACGGAACCGGGATCCCGGGACACGCGGGGGACCTCGTCCTCGGGACCGGAGCACGGGACGTGAGCCGGGTGTGATCAGACCCTGATGCCGTAGGAGTCGAGAAGACGACGAAGGCCGCCCGCGGCGAGCGGGCGGCCTTCGTGTTGAGAGTACCGGTGGGGGGACTCGATCCCCCGACCTCACGATTATGAGTCGTGCGCTCTAACCAGCTGAGCTACACCGGCATGCCCTGCCAGTCGGACGATCGAGCCGCCCCGCACAGTGCGAGCCCCCTGTCGGAATCGAACCGACGACCTTTTCCTTACCATGGAAACGCTCTGCCGACTGAGCTAAGGGGGCGGGCCGCGCTTCGCTGTTGGTCACCCAACCGCTTGGCGCGTAAGCCTTTAGCAGATTACACACACGGCCGAACGCGGCACAAATCGCCCGGTGGGGCGCTGTCCCGCCGGGCCCGCTGGCAGGATGGCCGGGTGCGCATCTCCGTGGTGATCCCCGTCCTCGACGACGCCCGCGAACTCGAGGGCGCCCTGGCCTCCCTCGCCACACAGACGCGGCTGCCCGACGAGGTCGTGGTGGTGGACAACGGGTGCTCGGACGACAGCGTCGCGGTGGCATTGGCCGCGGATGCGCGGATCGGGGTCCGGGTGGCCGTCGAGCCCGTGCGGGGCATCCCCGCAGCGGCCGCGGCAGGCTACGACTCCGCGACGGGCGACATCATCGCCCGACTCGACGCCGACTCCCGGCCCGGACCCGGGTGGCTCGCCCGGATCGAGGCCGCGTTCACCGCCGATCCCGAACTCGTGGCCATCTCCGGCCCAGGCGAGTTCATCGGCTTGGAGGGGTGGCGGGCCCGCGCCGCGAAGCTGCTCTACATGGACGCGTTCTTCGTCTCCGTCGGCGCCGCCATGGCCCACCCCGTCCTGTTCGGCTCGAACCTGGCGATGCGCCGCAGCGCCTGGGAGCGGGTGCGCGACGGGGTCAACCGCACCGACCCGGAACTGCACGACGACATCGACCTGTCGTTCCAGTTCGGCGCCGACGACCGCCTGTTGGTCGACCGTTCCCTGACCGTGGGGATCTCGGCCCGACCCTTCGACGACCCCGCGGCCATGCGGCGACGCTTCTCGCGGGCATTCCGGACGATCTTCCTCAACTGGCGGTCGAGCCCGCCGTCGCGGCGGTGGCTGGAGCGCGTCCAGCGCTGACCCGGCCCGGTCGGCCGAATCAGCCGGTGAGGCGGCGCGGGCTCACGCCCAGACGAGCACCGACCAGAGGATGAGCTGCGTGACGCAGAAGCCGGCCAGCATGTTGAGCACCAGGAAGCGCTTCCAGCCCTCGTTGGTCGCCTCGGCGGTGGCGTCGGTGACCCGCGTGTAGGCGGCCACCGTGGCGAGGTACGGCAGGATCGCGAACGCCGCCCCCGACGCCGGCCACGGCGCGGCGATCAGCAGCACCAGCACCGCCGCGGCGTAGCAGGCCAGCGCGAACCACACGGCTGCCCGGGCACCGAGCACTGTGGCGACCGATTTCAGGCCCGCCTCGCGGTCGAATCGCACGTCCTGCACGGCGCCGAACGCCTGGGACGCCGCGCCCCACAGCATGAACGCGATGAGGCACGCCCACACCCCGCCGCCGAGGTCCGCGCCGGCGATGGTCCACCCGACGATCGCCGGCGAGACGAAGTGGAACGCCGAGGTGACGGAGTCCAGGAACGGGATCTCCTTGAACCGCAGCCCCTTGGCGCTGTAGGCGATCACCGCGAACGCACTCGCCGCCAGCCACAGCGACGACTCCAGCGTCCCGACCACCACGAGGTAGACCAGGAACGGCACCGTCGTCACGGCCGAGGCCACGAGCGTCGCCGTGTGCCGCGACCGCTCGAGGACCGACCCCTCCACGCCGCCCTTGCGGGGGTTGCGCAGGTCCGACTCGTAGTCGAAGACGTCGTTGATCCCGTACATCGCGAGGTTGTACGGCACCAGGAAGAAGAGCGTGCCGATCCCGCCCAGCAGGTCGAAGCCGCCCGTGGCCAGGAAGTACGCCAGCGCGAACGGGGCGGCGGTGTTCACCCACGAGACCGGGCGCGACGACCAGAACAGGGTGGTGAGCAGACCCGGCGTCGCGGGCCGCTCGGGGGTGCGGACCTTGTCGTCGTCGTCCTCCCCCGGTTCCGGGGTGCCCGCCAACGCCACGTCCCCCCGGCCCGACACCGTCGGACTGCCCGCCACGGCACCGGCCCGCGGCCGGGCGGTGAGCACGAACCACACCGAGGGCATGAACACGGCCACGGCGACGGCATAGGCGAAGTCCTCGATGGGGGCCACGCCCAGGCGGATGCCGCTGGTCAGCGCGTCGTCGTAGGCCACGAGTCCGGCGGAGATCATGACGTTGTCGAAGATCGCCGTGAGGACGAGCAGCACCACGAGGGAGCCGCCGACCGCGATCAGCCAGCGTCGGCGCTCGGGCCCCCGCAGGCGCCACAGCGCGATGAGGGCGGCCGCGACCACCGGGATGGCCATGGTGGCGTTGATGGTCGAGTAGATGCTCACGGCCGGGCCCCCGCCCCGTCGTTCTGCGCTCCGCCGTTCTGGGCCCCGCCGTTCTGCGCGCCGTCGTTCTGGGCCCCGTTGTCTTGGGCGCCGCCGGACCGTGCGCCGCCGGACCGCGCGCCCCGCCGCCGCGAGATGTGCTCGACGGCCGTGACCACGCCCGTCGCGCACACCAGTGCGAGGTGCGACAGGAACGCGAGGAACACGACCTCCTCGAGCGGGATCTCCGGCGCGACCAGCAGGCCGGTCATGAAGTCGGTCTGGCCGCGGAAGAACACCCCGCTGCGCACCCCGAGGACGTCCCACGTGAGCAGCAACGCCACCGCCGCGGTCACGGCGAGTGCGGTCGCGGCCGGCGCGCGGAACGCCGCGAGCTTCCAACGGTGGTCGATTACGAGGATGCCGGCGAACGAGATGACCTGGACCGCCAGGTAGGCCAGCCCGATCACCGGTCGAACACCGTGCCCCGATCGAACACCGTGCC
>NZ_JAALDN010000298.1 GCF_014144855.1 Dietzia maris
AAGTCGAAAACGGGGCCGGTGGCGTATCGGCCCGGAGAAACGACCCGGGAGGGGGCAGCGATGAGCACTGCCACAGGACACGGCACGACGGTCGCGCCGCGGCCGGACACCACCGTCGGGCGGCTCGACTCGCCCCTGGCCGCGAGGATCCGCCATGACGGCTCGGTGTACACGGGCGTCGAGCCCGACTCGGAGTGGGCCGCCGAGATCCGCCGCCTCGCCGCCGAGCGCGACGCGGTGATCCTCGCCCACAACTACGAGGTCCCCGCCATCCAGGACATCGCCCACCACGTGGGGGACTCCCTGGCCCTGTCGCGCATCGCCGCGGAGGCCGAGCAGTCGACCATCATCTTCTGCGGCGTCCACTTCATGGCGGAGACCGCCAAGATCCTCTCCCCGGACAAGACCGTCCTCATCCCCGACGAGGCCGCGGGCTGCTCACTGGCCGATTCCATCACCGCCGAGCAGTTGGCCGAGTGGAAGTCCGAGCACCCGGACGCCGTGGTGGTCTCCTACGTCAACACCACCGCCGCGGTGAAGGCCCTCACCGACATCTGCTGCACGAGCTCCAATGCGGTCGAGGTCGTCGAGTCGATCGACCCGGGCCGCGAGGTGCTGTTCCTTCCCGACCAGTTCCTCGGTGCGCACGTCCGGCGCAAGACGGGCCGCGAGAACGTCCTCGTGTGGGCGGGCGAGTGCCACGTCCACGCGGCGATCAACGGTGACCAGCTCACCGCCAAGTCGGAGGCCCACCCGGGTGCCGAGCTGTTCGTCCACCCCGAGTGCGGCTGCGCGACGAGCGCCCTGCACCTGGCCACCGAGGGTGCGGTCCCCGCCGATCAGGTCAAGATCCTGTCCACCGGAGGGATGGTTGACGCCGCCCGCGCCTCGGGGGCCAGCGAGGTCCTCGTGGCGACCGAGATCGGGATGATCCACCAGCTGCGCAAGGCCGCGCCCGAGATCGACTTCCTGCCGGTCAACGACCAGGCCAGCTGCCCCTACATGAAGATGATCACCCCGGCCGCGCTCCTGCGCGCCCTCGTCGAGGGTGCCGACGAGGTGCACGTCGATCCCGCCACGGCCGAGGCCGCGCGCGGGTCCGTCGAGCGGATGATCGCCATCGGCAACCCGGGGTCGGGGGAGTGAGCGGCGCTGCACCCGGGGCCGACGACGACGAGCTCTTCGATCCCGACACCCGTGCGGACGCCCTGATCGCGGTTCGTCGTGCCCTCGAGGAGGACCTGCGATACGGCCCGGATGCCACGTCGCTGGCGACGGTGCCCGCGGACGCCCGTGCCACGGCCCGCCTTGCGACCCGCTCCGACGGCGTGGTGGCCGGGCTGCCGCTGATCGAGATGGTCCTGGCCGAGGTGCTCGGCCGGGCCGAGCCGGGGCGGGCGGATTTCTCGGTGACGCGCCACGCCCGCGACGGAGACCGCGTCTCGGCCGGCGACGTGGTGGCCGAGATCAGCGCCCCGACACTCGGTCTGCTCACCGCCGAGCGGACCCTGCTCAACCTCGTCTGTCACCTGTCGGGGGTGGCGACCGCGACCCGGGCGTGGGCCGACGAGCTCGCCGGCACGGACTGCGCCGTCCGCGACACCCGCAAGACCATGCCCGGCATGCGACTGCTGCAGAAGTACGCGGTGCGCTGCGGCGGCGGGGTCAACCACCGACTGGGCCTCGGCGACGCGGTGCTGGTCAAGGACAACCACGTGGTGGCCGCCGGCGGGGTGCTCCCGGCGTTGGCCGCGGTCCGCGAGCGCTTCCCCGACCTGCCCTGCGAGGTCGAGGTGGACTCCCTGGAGCAGCTCGACCAGATGTTGGACGCGGGCGTGAACCTGGTCCTGCTGGACAACTTCCCCGTCTGGCAGACCCAGATCGCGGTCCAGCGCCGCGACAAGGTCTCACCGGCCACCCGGCTGGAGTCCAGCGGCGGGCTGACCCTCGACGCGGCCGCCGACTACGCCCGCTGCGGGGTGGAGTTCCTGGCCGTGGGGGGCCTGACCCACTCCGTCGCGGTGCTCGATCTGGGGCTGGACATGTGAGGTCCGCCCCACCGCCGCCTTCGGGCTCGGGCGACGGGCCGCGGTCCGCGTAAAGTCGAGGACCATGACGGGGTTCTGGGACTCAGGCGAGAAGAGCACGGCATCGGAACGACGATTGCAGCGGATGGAGGAAGCCCGCCGCCGCGTGGAGGCCGGGGAGAACTCCTCGCCGCCGCCTCCGCCCGCACCCGCCAGGAGCACCCGGCCGACTCGGTCCGCCCGCGCCGCCAAGGCCCCGACCGTCGATCCGCTCGCGGTGACCGGCGCGCAGTTCGCGGTGTGGCGCAGCGTCCAGCACTTCTGCAGCACCGACTCGACGCCCGACGCCCGCGGCGCGAACCTCGACCTCTTGGTCGCCTGGTCCGACTCGATCCAGCCGTTCCGGCTCCGGCAG
>NZ_JAALDN010000029.1 GCF_014144855.1 Dietzia maris
GCGCGGGCGCCGCGGGGGCCGGCGCGGCGTGCGCCCCGGACCGGGCCGGCACCTCCTGCTCGATGAACGCGACGTGCCGCCACGTCGAGGCGCCCAGCGCCTGGGTGTTGTCGTAGGACATGCCGGTGAGCTCGAGGCCGTCGGAGGGGATGAGGTTCCACTCCTTGCACGCCACCTCGCAGGCCTTGCAGCCGATGCACACGCTGGTGTCGGTGAAGAAGCCCTTGCGCGGCGGCGGGTCGGCGTAGCCGTTGTCCTCGGCGGGGTCGATGTCCCCGAAGAAGGACCGCCCGAGATCGGACAGGAAGGCGGACATGATTCAGCTCTCCGTTCCCGGTTCGGTGATGACTCCCGCGCGCCGGCGGTAGCCCTCGACGAACTCCAGCAGTGCCGGTCCACGCGGCCGTCGTCCCGCGACGATGTCACAGCTCGTGGCCTTGGTCGCGGGAATGGACACGTTGGGATCGAGGGACTGGGCGAGCAGGTCGTTCGCCGGGTCGCCGATGCTCACGCCGTTGCCGCCCCAGTGATAGGGCAGCCCGATCTGGTGCAGGGTGCGACCGTCGATGAGCAGCGGCGTCATCCGCCTGGTCACGAGGACCCGCGCCTCGATCGCGGAGCGGGAGGTGACGATCGTCGCCCAGCCCCCGTTGACCAGGCCCCGCTCCCGCGCCAGCTCGGGGCTGATCTCGCAGAAGAACTCCGGCTGCAGTTCCGACAGGTAGGGCAACGTCCGACTCATCGCGCCCGCCGTGTGGTGCTCGGTCAGGCGGTAGGTGGTGAACACGAACGGGAACACCTCGCTGCCCGGCTCCCCGTGGCCCGGCTGGGTCTCGTTGTACCGACCGGGGCGTATCGCGCGGGCGGGATTGGCGTCGTGACCCGGGTAGATCGGGTTCGCCACGGGCGACTCCGGCGGCTCGTAGTGCGCCGGCAGCGGACCGTCGGCCAGTCCGCGCGGCGCATAGAGCCACCCGCGGCCGTCGTCCTGCATGATGAACGGCTGCGCCCCACCGATGGCGTCCTGCGCCACCGCCCCCTCGGGCGGGGTGTAATCGGGCGCCTTGTCGGCCTCGAAGTCGGGCACGTCCTCGCCCACCCATCGGCCGGCGCCGTCGGCGGCGTCCGGATCCCAGCTGATGAGTGCCTTGCGTTCGCTCCAGGGCCGCCCCTCCGGGTCGGCGGAGGCACGGTTGTAGAGGATGCGACGGTTCGCCGGCCAGGCCCAACCCCACTCCGGGGCCACCGGGCCCTGCTCGTGGCGGGACCTGCGCCGCGCGGCCTGGTTGACGCCGTCGGCGTAGACGCCGCAGTAGATCCAACACCCGCACGAGGTCGAGCCGTCCGGCTTGAGCTGGGTGAACGTCGACAGGGGTTCGCCGTCCTCGCCGCGGCCGTTGATCTCGGCCAGCACGGCCTCGGCGTCGGGTTCGTCGTCCGAGCCCGGCTCCATCGGGTAGTCCCAGGTCAAATCCAGTAGCGGCCGGTCTCGGGGGTCGGTGGAGTCGGCCAGCTTCTCCTTCAGACGGCGTCCGAGGTGGTAGTAGAACCACAGTTCACTGCGCGCGTCCCCCGGTGGCTCGACGGCCTGGTGTCGCCACTGCAGCAACCGCTGCGTGTTGGTGAACGTGCCCTTCTTCTCCACGTGGTTGGCGGCCGGGAAGAAGAAGACCTCGGTGCCGATGTCCTCCGGGCGCATCTCGCCGGTCTCGATCTCCGGGCCCCTGCGCCAGAAGTCGGCGCTCTCGATCATCACGAGGTCGCGGACGACCAGCCAGTCGAGGTTGGCCAGCCCGGCGCGCTGCATCCGCCCGTTGGCGGTGCCCACGGCGGGGTTCTCGCCTACGAGGAAGTACCCGCCGCCGCCTTCGTTGATCTGCCGCTGCACCGTGACGGTCGAGTCGTGCTTGCCCGTGAGCTTGGGCAGGTAGTCGTAGGCGAAGTCGTTGTCCGCGGTGGCGGCGTCGCCCCACCAGGCCTTGAGCAGGCTGACGGTGTACGAGCGCATGTGGCCCCAGAAACCCTGCGCCACGTCGTCAGTGCCGATGTAGCTGTCCAGGTCCGGTTGCTCGCCGGCGTTCGGCGTGGGTAGGTACCCGGGCATGAGGTCGTACAGCGTGGGGATGTCGGTGGAGCCCTGGATGCTGGCGTGGCCGCGCAGCGCCATGATGCCGCCACCGGGGCGCCCGATGTTGCCGAGCAGCAGCTGGAGGATCGCGGCCGTGCGAATGTACTGCACTCCCACGGTGTGCTGGGTCCAGCCGACGGCGTAACAGAACGCGGTGGTGCGTTCCCGTCCCGAGTTCTCGGTCAGCGCACGGGCGACGCGGAGGAAGTCGTCGGCAGCGACGCCGCAGGTCCGCTCGACCATTTCCGGCGTGTAGCGACTGAAGTGCCGTTTGAGGATCTGGAAGACGCAGTGCGGGTGCTGCAGGGTCTCGTCGCGCGAGGGATCCTCGGTCGTGTCCGACGCGCGGGCGCCGGCGGCGCCGGGGGTCTCGGAGGCCTCGTCCTCGGCATCGTCGTCGTCGCGGCCCTCGTCGGGCATGTCGTTCTGGGCACCCGCGTACTGCCAGGACTCCAGGTCGTAGGTCCGGTCATCGGCGTCGAAGCCGGAGAACAGGCCCGCGAGGTCCTCGGTGTCCTCGAAGTCCTCGCCGATGATCGTCGACGCGTTGGTGTAGGCCAGCACGTACTCCGAGAACCAGGCGTCGTTGGTGAGGACGTGGTTGATCAGCCCGCCGAGGAACGCGATATCCGACCCCGCACGGATGGGTACGTGCTGGTCAGCGAGCGCACTGGTGCGCGTTAACCGGGGGTCGACGTGGATGATCGTGGCGCCACGGCGCTTGGCCTCCATGACCCACTGGAACCCCACCGGGTGCGCCTCGGCCATGTTGGAACCCTGGATGACGATGCAGTCGGCGTTCGCGAGGTCCTGCTGGTAGTTCGTGGCACCACCACGCCCGAATGAGGTTCCCAGACCGGGAACGGTGGAGGAGTGTCAAATGCGCGCCTGGTTCTCCACCTCGATGGCACCGAGCGCCGTGTAGAGCTTCTTCATGAGGTAGTTTTCCTCGTTGTCCAGCGTCGCCCCGCCCAGGCTCGCGAGACCCCGGGTGCGCCGGACGGTGTCACCGTTCGAGTCCGTCTCCTCCCAGAACTCCTTCCGCGACTCCAGCACGCGGTCGGCGACCATCTCCAGGGCAGTGTCGAGGTCGAGTTCCTCCCACTCCGTCGCGTACGGCTTGCGGTGGAGCACCGTGGTGATGCGGTCCGGGTTGGTGACGAGCTGCTTGCTCGCCGAACCCTTGGGGCACAGGCGGCCGCGGGAGATGGGGCTGTCGTCGTCACCCTCGATCTGGGTGACCTTGCCACCGGAGACGTAGACGTCCTGGGCGCACCCGACCGCACAGAACGGGCAGACACTCTTGACCACCTTGTCGGCGGTGGCGGTGCGGGGGGTGATCTCGAGGGAACGCCGGGAGCGGGTCGCGGAGCCGCGACCGAGCAGATCCTCACCGGTGAACTGCCGCCAGACGGGCCAGTTCAGCGGTGAACCGCGTCGGCCCAGTTCCGGCCGCGACGCGCGCGGCCGGCCGGGGTCGGGCTGGCGTTCCGACCTCGCCTGTTCCGACCTCGCCTGTTCCGACATCG
The DNA here is from genome assembly GCF_014144855.1 of Dietzia maris. Taxonomy (GTDB): domain Bacteria; phylum Actinomycetota; class Actinomycetes; order Mycobacteriales; family Mycobacteriaceae; genus Dietzia; species Dietzia kunjamensis. The sequence goes on from NZ_JAALDN010000029.1 coordinate 3,658, forward strand.
TCACCTCCCGTTCTCCTGTCCGCACCACGTGGGTTCCGTGCCATGTAACGCCAGCACAATGGCCTTCGCAACCGATTTGGCGAATCCTCTCCCGGGGCCATGATGGTGGGGTGGACGAGCAGACTTGGAACGAGGACGAGGTGTGGGCGACCGTCGGTCTCATGGCCGATCCGGGCGTGCCCCGGAGGGTCGCGGTGGCGATCGCGGACGATCTCGCGGATGACCTGTCCAGCGAACTCGGGGGTCGGTGGCGGGTGGAGGTCGACCAGGAGACCCTCCCGCTCGGACCGGACGGCGAGATCCGGCTCACCGAGCACGCCCCCCGGCTGCTGCAGGAACACGATTGGGATTTCGTGCTCTATCTGACGGACCTCGCCACCCGTTCCGACGGGGACCCGCTGCTCTATGACGTGAGCGGCTCGACCACCGCGGCACTGCTGTGTATCCCGGTGTTCGGCGTCGTCAGAGTGCGTTCGAAGGTCCGCAAGCTCGCCCTCAAGCTGGTGCGTGCGGGCACCCACCAGGGTGGGCTGGGCGCACCCGCGACGGACGACCTGCCCCCCGAGCACTGCCGAGGTTTCCTCAACAGGGCCCGGTTGCTGTCGGGGATGGTGCGCAACAACCGGCCCACCCGGATGATGACGGCGCTGACCGGTGTCGTGGCCGCCGGGGCGGGCACGGGCGCCTTCGGCATCTTCTACGGGAGTATCGCCTCGCTGGCGGTGGCGCTGCATCCGCTCCGGCTGCTACTGATCAGCGTGATGGGCGTGCTCACCCTGGTGGTGTGGCTCATCCTCCGCAACGGCCTGTGGACCCGCCCGGATGACGGGCTCACGGCGAGCAGCCGGCGGATGGACAACGCGGCCACGGTCCTGACGGTCGGTACCGGCGTCGGCATCATGTACCTCGGCCTGCTGGTCGCCATGTTCGTGCTGGCGATCGCCGTGATGGACGCCGGATACCTCGAGACGCAGCTCGAGCGGCCCGTCTCAGTCTGGGACTACGTCCACCTGGCCTGGCTGTCCAGTTGTCTGGGCGCCTTCGCCGGGGCGCTCGGGTCGAACTTCGACGACGAGGACGCCGTCCGCGAAGCCACCTACAGCCTGCGCTGGCACGAGCGCCGCAAGATGTTCGACAGCTACCAGAGCGGCGACGGCGACAGCGAGGAGCAGGAGGAGCAGGAGCGGATCGAGCGCGAACACGGCGAGGACGAGGACGAGGACGAGGGCGACGAGGGCGACGACAACGACGACGACGACGGCAGCGAGAGCGGGAACGGGAGTAAGAGCTCCCGCGACGGGGGGCCGCGCGAGGTGGAGGACGACCGGCCGAGGGGGTAGACAAGGGATATGACAGCTGCACCGATCGACGCCGCCCCCGCGCAGGACTCCGCCACGACCGCGCCGTCGCTTCCCGTCGCCTGTGGTCCGCTGTCCGAGGCGGTCGTCGCGGCGTTGTCGTCTGGCGCCGTGCAGGACCTGCCGCCGGTACCGGCGGACACCGATCCGCTGGGCCGGGACCTTCAGCTCGCCCTGTACACGTTGTACGAGCTGCACTACCGGGGCTTCGACGGGGTCGACGCGGAGCTGGAGTGGGAGCCGGAGGTGCTGCGGCTGCGGCGGGACCTCGAGCGGGTCTTCCTCGGGCACCTGCGGTCGGCCGTCGAGCCCGGCGACGACCCCGTGGCCGAGATGGACGCACTGTCGGTCGAGGCGACCTCCGGCACCGGACCGTCCTGGTACTTCAAGGACGAGGGGTCGTGGGACCAGCTGCGCGAGTACTTCGCCCACCGGTCCCTGTACCACCTCAAGGAGGGTGACCCGCACGCGTTCACGATCCCGCGTCTGCAGGGTCAGGCCAAGGCCTCGTTCGTCGCGGTGGAGTTCGACGAGTTCGGTGGTGGGCGGGGTGAGCGCGTGCACCAGCGGTTGTGGGCCGACCTCATGAGCGCCGCCGAGCTGGACCCGACCTACCTCGGTTACCTCGACCGGGTGTCGGCAGAGACGCTGGCGACGGTCAACCTCATGTCGATGTTCGGCCTGCACCGGTCACTGCGGGGCGCGGCGATCGGCCATTTCGCGGCCATCGAGATCACCTCGTCGCCGGGATCGGCCCGCCTGGTGGCCGGACTGCGTCGGCTGGGCGCTCCCGAGGAGTGCGTCCACTTCTACGCCGAGCACGTGGAGGCCGATGCGGTCCATGAGCAGGTCATGCGGCACGACGTCGTGGGCGATCTGGTGCGCCGTGAGCCGGAACTGGCCGCCGACGTGGTGTTCGGTATGCGCGCGCTGGACTATCTCGACGACCTGGCCGCGGAGAAGATGCTCGCCGCGTGGAAGCGCGGCGAGTCCTCGCTCCTGCCCTGACACTCTCCCGGCCACTCTCCCGGCGAGCCGCCCGTCCCACCGCCCCGGGAAGATCCGCTACTCCGAATCGGGATTCGCTATGCGCATCGGGGTAGCAGATCCTGATTCCGGGTAGCGGATTCGCGGGAAGGGGTCCGCCGCCGCCCCGGGACAGCGCTCAGTCGTCGTCGCGGGCCGGGTCGGTCGGCCGGACCTTGCGGCGGTGACTCGTGTCGCACAACGGGTAGGTCTTGCTGCGCCGACACGTGCACACGGCCACCATGAAGCGGTCCGAGCAGACGCGCTCGCCGTCGGGCGTCGTCATGTCGACCGGGCCCTCGATGAGCATCGGTCCCCCGGGCACGATCCGCACCCGCCGGGCGTCAGACGCGGTCAACGCGGATCACCACCAGCTCCTCCTCGCGGCGACCGGGCTCGAGCAGACCGGCGGCCTCGAGTCGCTCGGCGTACGAGGTCATGACGGGACCGAAGTCCACGACGCGGGTGGCGACGGTCCGCGCGGTGAACCCCGACTGCTCCAGCTTGCGGATGGTCTGCGGAGGGTCCGAGAACTCCGAGTGCACGATCATCATGCTCCCGCCGGGCGAGACCAGGTCCGGGGCGAGGTCGCACAGCTGGTCCAGCACCACGCGGCCGTTGGCGCCGGCGTCCCACGCCCGGTTGGGTCCGGTGCCCTCGAGCGGGACGTCGGACGGGACGTACGGCGGGTTGGAGACCACCACGTCGTAGGGGCCGGCCCGGCGGGCGTCGTCGAGGGTGCCGAGCCGGACGTCCACCTGCACCCCGGCCCGGTCGGCGTTGCGGGACGCACACGCGACGGCGGCGGGGGAGATGTCGTAGGCGAGTACCTCCCGGGCGCCCTTGAGTGCGGTCTCGATGGCGAGGATGCCGCTGCCTGTACAGATGTCGAGGACCCGCCGGCCGGCGACGAGATCGCACTGGTCGAGCGCCTCACAGATGAGCCAGGAGTCGTCCTGGGGCGCGTAGACACCGTCGTCGACCTCGATATGGGTGAACCGGGTCTGGGTCATCGGGGCCTCCGGTTGATCTTCGGGACAGATGTTGTCCAGTCAATCGGCGAAGCGCCCCACCTGCAACCGGATGCGGTCCCGTCGGGCCCGCCCGGACCGCCCGGCCCGCCCGTCGGGCCCGGCCGGGCCGGC
>NZ_JAALDN010000002.1 GCF_014144855.1 Dietzia maris
ATGCGCAGCAGCTGGTTGTACTTGGCCACGCGCTCGGAGCGGGCCGGGGCGCCGGTCTTGATCTGGCCACAGTTGCAGGCCACGGCGAGGTCGGCGATGGTCGTGTCCTCGGTCTCGCCCGAGCGGTGCGACATCATCGAGGTGTAGCGGTTGCGGTGGGCCAGGTCCACGGCGTCCAGCGTCTCGGTGAGGGTGCCAATCTGGTTGACCTTGACCAGCAGGGCGTTGGCCAAGCCCTTCTCGATGCCCTCGGCCAGGCGCTGCGGGTTGGTGACGAAGAGGTCGTCGCCGACCAGCTGGACCTTGTCGCCGATCATGTCGGTCAGGGTCTTCCAGCCGTCCCAGTCGTCCTCGTCGAGCGGGTCCTCGATGGAGACCAGCGCGTACTTGTTGACGAGCTCGGCGTAGACGTCGGCCATCTCGGCGGCGGAGAGCTGCTTGCCCTCGAAGTGGTACTTGCCGCCGGAGTAGAACTCGGTGGCCGCGACGTCGAGCGCGAGGGCGACGTCGGTGCCGAGCGAGTAGCCGGCCTTCTCGATGGCCTCGGCGATGAGGTCGAGCGCGGCGGTGGTGGACTCGACGGAGGGGGCGAACCCGCCCTCGTCGCCCAGGCCGGTCGACAGGCCGCGGTCCTTGATGACGGTCTTGAGGTGGTGGTACACCTCGGTGCCCATGCGCAGGGCCTCACGGAACGTGGGCGCGCCGATGGGGGCGATCATGAACTCCTGGACGTCGACGCCCGAGTCGGCGTGAGCGCCACCGTTGAGGATGTTCATCATCGGAACGGGCAGCACGTGGGCGTTGGCACCACCGATGAAGCGGTACAGCTCGAGGCCCGAGGACTCGGCGGCGGCGCGGGCCACGGCCAGCGAGACGCCGAGCACGGCGTTGGCACCGACGGTCGACTTGTTGGGAGTGCCGTCGGCGTCGAGGAGGGCCTCGTCCACGACGCGCTGGTCCTCGGCGGGGATGCCGATGACGGCGGGGGCGAGCACGTCCAACACGGCCTCGACGGCCTTGGTGACGCCCTTGCCCAGGTAGCGATCGTCCTCATCGCGCAGCTCGACGGCCTCATGGGCGCCGGTGGACGCGCCCGAGGGCACGGCGGCGCGGCCGAACGAGCCGTCGTCCAGAAGCACCTCCACCTCGACGGTGGGGTTGCCTCGCGAATCGAGGATCTCCCGGGCTCCGACCTGCTCGATAAGCGCCATCTGTGCTCCTTGGGGGAAGTTCGTGGGTTCGTGTGCGTGGCCGGCGCCGCTGGGGTGGGCGCAGTCCGCTGGCCATTGTTCCACGTCGGTCCAGAGGGCGGGACGAGGCTGGGCCGGGGGCGCTCACCCCGCCCCCGCCTGGCCGGTCTTCGCCCCTCCCGGGTTGCGCGTCCCCTGTGTACGCCGCCTCCCCGTATACGCGTCCGGTGTGGTCCATTCCGCGCGCGTACCTCTCCCCAGTCGCCTTCGCTCAGCTCCACACGTGAGCAGGATCGACGTGCTGGCCCACGTCCATCGCGTCGTGGAGGACCCGGCCCACCACGAGCATGCCCGGGTCGAAACGGCAGACCAGACAGACTTTTCACCCGCGCTCACGTGAGGCGGAATGTCGCCGTCACCCAGATGGCCGACCATCGGCCACAGCTCGTGCACCGATGTCGGCAATAGCGTCGTCAAGGTCCGAGTCGCCCACATCCACGTAGCGGCCCGCCGCCACGTCATCCCAGCCCAGCTCGACTGCTGCACGAAGTGTCGCGAGCCTGACTGCGTCCTCACCATCCTGGCTCTGCATACTCATCACCCCTGTCGGGAAACTATGCCAATCCTGCGGGTCCGGCACGGCCTGCGTGAATACGAACCAGCCTGCAGCCGTAATTCTGGCCGCGGCGGGTCGTTGTCGTCGTCGTCATCGGACCCAAGCGCCGTCCACGCCACGCGGACTCACGCCGGCTCCCCACGCTCACCTCTGCGGCTCGGCGGTCCGGCGGTGTGCGCATCAGCGGACGCCGTCGGTGACGTACCCGGCCCCTAGAGTGAGCCCGACCCCGCCAGGACCACCCAGGAGGACTCAGTGGACTCACCCGCCCTCATCACCGCCCGCAACCGGGACGGCATCTGATGGCGGCCCGGTCCGCGCGCAAGGCAACCACCAAGCGCAAAACGAGCTCGCGCAAGGCCACAACCAGGAGCAAGCCCAGCTCCACCCGGACGAAGCCAGCCAAGAAGCCCAACGCGGCGCCGGCGGTTCCGTCGATCCCTCCCGGCCAGCGGGTGTGGCTGCTGGAGCTCCCGTGGGGAGGACTGGACGGCGGGACACCGGCCCGGGTGACCTACTACAAATCGCTCACCGCGCACGCCTACGTCGACACCGCCCTGCCGAGCGCACTTGAGGCCTACGCCAGCAAGCCGTACTCCTACCTGCGGTGGCTCGAGGACGAACTCAACGGCAGCGAGGGCCCGGGCGCGACCGCCGCGCCGATGTCGCTGCGCCCGGAGCAACTCGCGGATGTGGACGCGATCGTCGCCGCCGCCGAGCAGCAGTTTCGGCAGGTCCACCTGGCGAACGATGTGGGCACGGGCAAGACCCTGGTGGCGGTGGCCGCGGCGAAAGCCATCGCCAAGATGCGCGGCGCACACACGGTCCTGGTGACGGTGGACCGGCCGGCCCGCATCACCATCCCGTCATGGCGTCGCACCATCGCCGCGCTGGGCGATGACGGCCTCCGGTGGATCATCATGTCCTCCGACAGCCTCGGCAAACTCATGGCCCGGAACGGCCGCCCGCGGCTCAAGGTCGACGTCGCGGTGATCGACGAGGCCCACCAGTTCCGGCACGCCAGCAAGCGCACCAGCTACATGCGGCGTCTAACCCGCATGGACGGCCCTCACGAGAAGGCCCCGTTCGTGCTGTCGATCACCGCGACCCCGGGCCATCACCCGGGCGAATGGGGATACCTGTCGACGCTGTACGCGCAGGTCCACGACGATTCCCCGGCCGCGTGGTCGGACTTCGGGCGGGCCCTGTCCGAGCGGGGCGTGCCCCTGGAGACCTCGTACGGCAAGTGGACGTGGACCGCGGAGGCCAAGGAGTCGCTACCGACGCAGCAGGCCGCGATCAGCGACGTGCGCGACATCCTGCTGCGGCACGATCCGCCGCTGATGCTCACCCGGTCAGCGCCGTGGGGCCCGCCTCCGTTTGATGTGGACCTGGTGGAGCTGACCCCGGACCAGTGGCGTGCCTACGAGCTGGAGTGGGGCGACTTCCAGCGGGAGATGCAGCTGGCCCGGACTGGCAACAACGTCGCCCGCGGGCTGGCTGCGTTGGTTCGGCTGCGCCAGAAGGCATCGATGATCCGGGTCGAGCACACGGTCGCGGCGGCGAAGGCCGAACTCGAGCGCGGCTACCAGGTGCTGATCGCCACCGAGATGGTGTCCACCGCCGCGCACCCGGTGGCCGAGTTGCTCGAGGCCGACGGGATCCCGGTCGCACGGATCTACGGCTCGAACCCGCAGGCCGAGTCCGAGCGGATGCGGTTCCAGCGCGGCGAGGCGCCGGTGGTGGTGTTCAACACCCCCACCGCGATCAACCTGCAGGCCCGGGAGCAGTTCGCCGACGGCTCGTTCGCGACCGCCACCCCGCGCAGGGGCTTCTTCCACCAGGCCCGCTACTCGGGCCTCCTGGCCGAGCAGACGATGGGCCGCGCACACCGGAACCATCAGGTCTGCGCCTGGTCGCTCCTGGCGGCGGCCGGCACGATCGAAGAGCGGGCCGGGACGGTAATGCTGTCCCGTCTCATCGCCTCGGCGACCAGCACCGATGCGGACTCCTCCACCTTCGCCGAGGTGGCACGGGTGTTCGGGATCGACTGGATCCCCGCCGTCCGATTGGCGGACGAGCTCGGCTAGGGCGGGCCAGTCGCGTCGACCGGCCCCGCCCCGGCACGGTTGGCTACTCCTCGATGAACGCACCATCGAAGAGCATCGTCGAGGAGATCGTCGGACTGATGCCCTTGACCGACTCGTCGACGGTCACCAGTTCGACGCCGTTGCCGAAGACCGCATACGGCGCCACCTCGTTGTGGACCTGCTGCAGCTCGGCGTACGCCTGCTTCTGGGACTCGACGTCCGGGGCGGCCTTGAGCGCAGAGAGGGCGTCCGCGAACGCGGTGTCGTCCACGCCCGAAACGTTGAGGGCACCGCCCGGCATCAGCGAGCTGGCCAGAGTGGACGCCGGGTCGGCGTCCGAGGTCGCCAGGCCGCCGATCGCCATCTCGTAGTCGCCCGTGAACTGGCGGGCGCTCGCCGTGGAGGCCGGGGCGACCTCCACCGTCACGTCGAAGCCGACCGCGTCGAGCATCGCCTTGATGACGATCCCCGCCTCCCGGTTCTCCGGCACGTCGGACACGAGCAGAGTGAGCGAGCCGTCCCAGCCCGGGTCCTGCTTCACCTCTGCCACCAGCTCGGTGGCGCGGGCGACGTCCAGCGCGGGCCCCTCCTGCCCGGCATAGAACCGCGAAGTGTCGGCCAGCAGCGCCGATGTGGCCTGGGCGGTGTCGTCGCCCAACCGGCCGAGCAGCAGCTCCCTGTCGATCGCGTGCGTCACGGCCTGACGGGCGCGCTGATCGGTGAGGATCCCGTCGTACCCTGCGGCCCCGTTGTTCATGTAGACCAGCCGGCCGGCGCTGGTGATCTCCTCATACCCCCGGGCGTCGGCCTCGCGGGCCATGTCGGCGAACTTGGACCCACGAAGGAAGCCCACCTCGACCTCTCCGTTCTGGAACGCCTCGAACGTGGCCTGCGAACCGGGGATCTGGATGAACTGCAGCGTCGGGCACACCGGGCCGCCGTAGTAGGTCGGGTTCGGCTTCAGCACGATCTCCTGGTTGGGGACGTAGTTGGCCACCGTGAACGCGCCGACGCCCACCGGCTCGCGCGCCCACCTCTCCGGGCCCGCCGCCTCGTACGCCTTCTCGGGGATCACCTCGCCCGCGGAACCGGCGAGCAGGACCGGGAACGTGGACCAGGGCTCGGCGAGCGTGAACTCGACAGTCAGCGGATCCACCACCCGGGTCCGCTCGATCTGCTGCACGTCGGTCATGGCGGTCGAGCGCGTGGCCGGATCCTTGTGCAGGTCCATCGTGAAGGCCACGTCCTGCGCGGTGAGCGGGTCACCGTTGGAGAACGTCACGCCGTCGCGCAGGGTCAGCGTCCACACGGTGTGGTTCTCCGAGCTCTCGAGCGACTCGGCGAGCTTGGGCTCGAAGGTCTCGGTCCGGGCGTTCCACCGCATGAGCCGGTCGTAGACGGCCGCCGACTCCGCGCCACCCCGCACGCCCACCTGCCCTTGTCCGGGCGAGAACGACGGAAGCATCACGTAGGTGCCCATCGTTATGGTGCCACCGGCCTTGTCCTCCGTGCACCGGGATTCGTCGGCGGGCGTGGTCAGCGTGGCCTGCTCTCCCGTGGCGTCCGGGTCGGCCTCGCTCGTACCGCACGCGGACAGTGCGAGCGCGGTGATCGCCATGGCGGCGGCAGCGGTGGGGATGCGTCTCATCGGGTCTCCTGAGGGGTTGCGATTGGCACTCGATGTCCAACCAAGTGACACGTGTCACTTTCTCAGGAACCTAGGTGACGCCCAGCACACACCGGGCGTGAATGACCGAACCCGTGGGGCACACGGACCGGCATTCCCGGTGGGAGAGATACCGCCGGAAGCAGAGCCGCCAGGGTGATAGGGCGCAGTGCTTGAAGCACCCGGCGGGCCGAGGCAGGCCACGGGCGGCAGCCGGCCAGCGGTCCCCGGCGTGCTCGTTCACGTCAGCGCTACGTCGGCCCGGCGGCCCCGAGGATCCGCCGCGTCGACGGCGCGAGCGCCAGGAGCAGATTCGCCGTGCTCAGCACCCCGAACACCCACCAGAACCCGTAGAAGAACGTTCTCTGGTCAGACGGCAGCGTTGACACGACGGTCCACATCAGGACGACCTCGCCCGCGATCCATCCGAACTGCCCGAGCACCACGATCAGCGCGAAGTACCACTGCCAGGCGGAGGGTGCGCCCTGACGCCTCCCCCGCCGCCCCGGTGCGCGCAGGCCACGGACCAGCAGCGCGGTGAGCATCGCCCCGGCCACCCCGAGGAGCCCGAGGAGCAGCCCGGGCAGCAGGTAGTCACTGAAGGGCGTGCCCCGCAGCCACGCGGTGTCGAATCCCATCGCCGACCCATCGGGCGAGGACGCCAGGCCGACGCTGCCCCCGAACGCCATCACGGTCCAGAACGCGATCCCGGCGGTGAGTGAATACGTGGCCCATGGGCGTCTGGTTCTCACCGAGGCGCTCCTTTCTCTCGATTCGTTGCAGGTCTCACCGCGACAGCGGCCGCACCTGCTCGAGCATCACGTCGACGAACAGGTCCTTGTTCTCTGCGCTGCCGAGCCCGTGCGCACCCTCGAGCCAGATCAGTTCCTTCTCCGGTGCGTCAAGCACGTCGACGTACTCCTCCACCAGGCTCGGCATCGCGTTGACGTCGTGGCGGCCGACGAAGAAGAACACCGGCACCTCCAGCGACGGGGCCTGTTCGACGAAGTCCAGGTCTTCCAGCTGCGGATAGACGGCGTTGAACGAGTTGATCAGGCCGCGGGTGTGGTTGATCGTGTCGACGTAGCCGTACTCGGGCACGAGGAACCCGAGCAGCGGCACGACCAGCGTGTAGCGGGGAACGCCCATGATCTCGTTGAGCACGTCGAGGAAGTCCACGTACGGCCACACCACCGCATCGCCGCGGTACGGCGGCGGCCCGTTCTGGCGGAGCTTCTCCGCTCGCCCCGTCTCCCCCTGCTCCTCCAGGTGCGCTAACGCCAGTTCGTAACCCATCCGGTCGTTCTCGGTGGTGTTAACCATCTGCCCGCTGCTGATGAACGCGTGGAAGAGCTCGGGATGCTCCTGCACCAGCCAGATGCCGATGATGCTCGACCACGACACCCCGTAGAGGTAGATCTTGTCCTGCCCGAACCGCTCGCGGAGGTGGTTGGTGAGGGCGGTGGCGTCGTCCACGAACCGCCCCCGGTCGAGCTCGTCGAACGGCACGGCGCCGTACGACTTGCCCGTCCCCGGCTCGTCCCAGTTCACCACCGTGAAGTGCTCCTCCAGCGGCCGGAACTCGCTCGAGTTGAAGAACCCACCGCCACCCGGCCCGCCCATCCCGAGGTTGAGCAGGACCGGATTGGACTCGTCATGGCCGCGGATGGTGATCCACTGCTCGCTGCCGCCCAGGTCCACCGACTCCATCGACGCGATGCTGCCCGGCATCCGCTCGCCGTCCGGCCCGGTGATCGTTGGCGTCACCGCCAGCGTCTGCGAGGCGACGACCGCTCCGATCGCGGCGAGCGCCACCACTCCCACTGCGGCCGGCCTGACCCATCGCCGTCGGCGCCCGACGACGAGCCAGACCAGCGCGGCCACGGCGAGCACGAGCAGAGGAAGCCACGCCCAGATCGGGACCGAGGTGGTGAGGGGCAACAGGAGGACGGGGAGGAAGACGACGACGGCGACGACCACGGCGGCCGCGGTGACCCACGCGTGGGCCCGGCCTTTCGGTTCCCGCGTGCGACTGGTCACGATGACTCCTCCGCCTACACTTCACACAATACGAGTCCGACAGAGTGGATGTCCGCGATGACGCCGATCGACGATGCCGCAGTCCGCGCGGATGTCCGGAGCTGGCGTGGTCTCGTCCGGACCGGTGCGTGGGCGGCGTTGGCCAGCGTGGGGCTCATCGCGGTGCAGATCGTCGTCTACCTCCTCTGGCCTCCCCCGGACACCGTCGAGGGCTTCTACTTCGTGCTCGCCGACAATCCCGTCGCGGGGCTGCTCATGCTGGACCTGCTCTACCCGGTGGGCAATCTGCTGACCCTGCTGCTCTACGCCGCACTGGCGGTCGTGCTCTGGCGGGTAAGCCGGTCCGCGGTCGTGATCGCGCTGGGGCTGGGCGGGATCGGGATGGCGGCCTACATGTCCTCTCCCCGCCCGATCGAGATGCTCCACCTGGCCCGCGCCTACGCGGAAGCCGGTCCCGCTGAGGGGGCTGCGCTGCTGGCGACCGGGGAGGGCATGCTCGCCACGTGGACGGGCACCGCCTTCGACGTCTACTACGTCCTCAACTTCGCCGCCCTGCTCATCTTCGGCATCCTCATCTACCGCAGCACCGTGTTCAGTCGCGCCACCGCGGTGTGGGGTCTCGCGGCCGCAGTCCTCATGGCGGTGCCGTCGAACGTCGGGACGATCGGGCTCGCCTTCGCCCTCGCCTCGCTCATTCCGTGGTCGGTCTTCGCCGTCCTCTCCGCCCGGCGGCTCCTCGCGTTGTGCCGCGGGCTCTGAGGACGCCGACCGGTTCGAACGATCGCCCTCGTCGTCGTCGCTGTTGTTGTCGTCGTTGTCGTCGTTGTCGCTGACGCCACCGACGCACGCCTACGTCACGCGCCCCCGAACCACGCCCGGCTGAGCTCGGCATAGCGCCCATCCGCCCGGAGCAGCTCGTCGTGCGTGCCGGATTCGACGATCCGGCCGTGGTCCATCACCAGGATGCGGTCGGCGGTGGCAGCCTGGCTCAGCCGGTGCGCGACCACAAGTCCGGCCCGGTCGCGGAGCACCGCTGCGGCGGCCGAGTCGAGGCGGCGGGCGCCGGCAGACCCGGCCTCGGCCGTGGCCTCGTCGAGGATCACCACGTCCGGGTCGGCCAACTCGACGCGGGCCAGCGCGATCATCTGGCTCTGCATGGGGTCGAGCGCATGTCCGCCTTCACCGATGAGGGTGTCGATACCGTCGGGCAGGTCGTCGACCCAGTCCGCGCCGACGGTCTCCAGCGCGGCGCGCACCTCGGCGAGGCCGGCCTCGGGCCGGGGCGCGCGGACGTTCTCGACCACGGTGGTCGCGAAGGTGTGCACCTCTTGCGAGACCATCGTGACGTGCTGCCGCAGCTCCACCGGGTCGACGTCGGTCAGCGGGACCCCACCCAGTCGCGCACTCCCCCGCGTCGGAACCACCGAGCCGGCGGCGACCAGCGCGAGCGTGCTCTTGCCGGCGCCCGTGGATCCGACCACCGCGACCACCTCGCCCGGCGCGACCGTGAGGTCCACGTCGATCAGAGCGGGAGCGCCCTCTCCATAGGTGTGCGTGATGCCGGTGAGCTCGAGCGGGCCGGCCCCGGCGGCGGTGGAGTGCAGCGCGGCGGTGCGCTCGGGCACGGGCATGGTGATGACTCCGACCATCCGCACCAGCGAGGCCCCGGCGGACTGGACCTGATCGACCATGCCGACCAGCGCACCGATCGGGTTGAACAGCCGATGGAACAGCAACGCGGCGGTCGTCACGGCACCGGCGGTGATGGCGCCGGAGTCCACGAGGAAGAACCCCACCACCAGCAGCAGCCCGAGGACGGTGACCTCGGCGCGGTTGTTGCGACTGAAGGCGCGGGTGACGAAGTGGAACACCTCGATGGAAAGGTCCCGGGCTCGGGCGGAGGCGGCGGTGATCCGATCCAGCTCGGAGTCCTGGGCGTCGTAGGCGTGCAGCGTCCGGGACCCGGAGATGCCGCCCAGGAGACGGCTGGCGCGGGTGCCGAAGGCGGCGCGCTCGGCGGCATAGATGGGGCCGGACCGGGGCAGGTACCAGCGCAGGGTCGTCCAGTACATGGGCAGCGCGAGCAGCCCCACCAGCCCGAGCCGCCAGTCGACCGTCGCGAGCCCGACCCCGGACACGATCACCGTGAACGCCGACTGCACGACGAGCGGGATCACGGCGGTCGCGGCCTGGCTGATCTCGCGGGCGTCCTCGGCGACGCGGGAGACGAGGTCACCGGTCTCGGTCGTCTCCATCTGCGCCGCGCCCAGGCGCAGGGAGCGGTCCATCACCATCTCGCGCAGGCGTGCGACGGTCGGTTCGGTGAGCCGGGCGAGCCACGCCTGGCCGGCCCAGGTGCAACCGGCGCCCACGACGCCGGCCACGGCGATCGCGCCCGCGCCGATCC
>NZ_JAALDN010000299.1 GCF_014144855.1 Dietzia maris
CCATCACGCAGGCCCAGGCGGAGCGCTACCGGGAGGCCCGGATCGGTGAGACCACCCTGTCCGGCGGGGCCCAGAAGCCGCTCAAGGACACCGACCACCCGGACGAGACGCTCACCCTGTAGTCGTCCCTGTCGCGCCCCGACCCCGCCGGCCGGGGGTCAGCGGTCCCCGAGCGCGAACCGCCGCCCCTCGGGCTGCGGGCCCGTCGCGAGGACGATCTCCTCGGCTCCCGCCTTCGCGGCCGCCGCGTCGGTGGTCTCCTTGGCGGCGGTGACCTCGTCGTCGTCGAAGTCTCTTCCGGTACGTCCCGCAGTGCCATCACCCGCGCCGCCTCCGGCAGGGTCCCCCTCGCCGGTGGCGCGGACCATCTCGCCGTCGCCGGGCAGGGGATCGACGGCCACGATCGTCCCCTCGTCCAGCAGGTCGATGATGGCCGTGCGCGCGGCCCGGGCGTAGCGCAGGTTCCGTAGGGCCGGGGTGTCGGAGTCGGGCGCGGACGGATCCACGTCGACCAGCCGCAGCGGCTCGCCCGATGGCGCCTCGTACGCCTCGCAGACGGATTCGACGAGCTCGTCGAGCGCCAGGCTGTCCCGCTCGCCGAGCTTGTCCACGATGATCATGCGGGCACGCTCCAGCGCCGGCGCCTCGGGCTCGGTCGCGGTGTCGATGGCGGTTCGGATGGTCTCGAGTGAGGTCATACCCCGAGCCTGCCAGCCCGGGCGACGACGTGCAGCCGGTCAGCAGGGCCGGTGGGCGTCGTGTACCTCCGACACCACCGTCACCACCACGTCCTCGATCTTCCAGCTCAGCTCCGCCAGCCTCCGGCGCACGTCCGCGAGCCGCTCGACGGTGATCTCCCGGCCGCGGGCCGGGACGAGGAACGCCTCGACGTGGAAGACGTGCCCCTCGTCGCGTACCCGCGCGCCGTGGTCATCCGCCCAGTCGACGCCCGCCAGCAGTTCGTCGATCCGGTACACGAGCGGGTGCGGGTCCGTGCCGTCGAACCGGGTGGGTCGCGCATCGGCGAGTCCCTCGATCGCCCCGCGCAGGTTTGACCACCCGTCCCGGACGATCGACGCACTCACCACGAGCGCCGCCACCGCGTCCGCCCACCACAGGCCGAGCGAGATGCCCAGCACACCGACGATGGTGGCCAGTCCGGTCTTCCAGTCGGCCCGGTTCATGTCGGCGTCGGCGTAGAGCACCTTGTCGTGCAGCGCCTCGGCGGGACCGGTCTTCATGCGACCGAGGATGAGCGGCCCGATGACGGACAACGCCATCACCGCGATCATCAGCCACCCGGACCAGATCACCTGCCCGCCGATCACCACGACCCCCATCGGCGGGCGTTCACGGGTCAGCAGAGCCGTTCCGGAGTCGACGACGAGGAACGCCCCCATCGCGAGCAACGCCACCCCCGCGACGAGGTGCCCGATCCCGACGGAGCGGTGCCTGCCGTAGGGGAAGCGGGCGGTCGGCGGCATGCGGGAGACCCGGATCGCCACGAGGAAAGCGATCGGCGGGAGCAGCGACAGCGAGTCCTCGATCCACGCGGCCTTCATCGCCTGCGACTGACCCGACACCGCGTACACCGCGGCGACGGTCACGGTCATCACCGCGAGGGTGGCCCACTCCAGGCGGATCGCCCGGCGCAGCGCTTCCCGCTGCTCGACGGGCAGGTCGTCGCGACCGAGCCCCGAGGCCATGCCCGCCACCGCGCGTTCGCCCCGGCCCCTGTCCCTCTCGTCGCTCACGATGCACCCCCGGCCTCGGCGAGGTAGGTCTCCAACGCCACCAGCAGTGCGTTCTCCCCGAGCGGAGTGGCCATCACCATCTTCTCGGTGTCCCCGTCCGGGGTGACCTCCTCGGCGTACGGCCTCGTCAGTGCGACCTCCTTCTCCCACGGCGAGTCGGAGGTCAGCCCACCCACGACCACATCGAGGTCACCGCGGGCCATCGCCATTGCCAGTTCGCTCTCCGCGCCCGGCGTCCACTCGACGTCCGCAGCGTGGGCTCCGGCGAAGCCGGTGACGAGGTCGACCTCCCGACCGGCGACGCGGCCGTCGTCGTATACCTCGGTCCACGGTGGGTTCTCCGACACGCCCACCCGGAGCACGCCGTCGGTGATGCGCGCGAGGCTGCCGTCGGTGTCCTTGGGTATGGGTCCGCCGCATGCGGCCGCGAGGGTGGTGACGGCGGAGGTGAGAACAACGGCGACGACGCTGCGGGCGGTCGTCGACACCGGGCTGCGGGACGGACGACGCACGACGAGATGGCTTCGGACCTGCACGATTCCCCTCCGCGTGGAGCAGTTCAGGACGAGAGTTCCACCAGGACGCCGGGGATCTCGGCCAGCAGTTCGCGGGCGAGGAAGCCGGTCGCACCGATCCGTGCGGACAATCGTTCCCCTGCCCGCCCGTGGCTGTGGGTCGCCCACGCGGCGGCCTGGGCGGGTTCGGCGCCCCGGGCGAGCAGCCCGCCGATGAGCCCGGCCTTGACGTCACCCGATCCCGAGATCCCCAGCCCGAACGAACCGGTCTCGTCCCGCCAGAGTCGGCCGTCCGGGGCGGCGATCCACGACGTCGAGGTGCCGGTCACCACCACGGCCCCCGCGCGCTCGGCCAGCGCCACGGCGTGTCCCGGGG
Source organism: Dietzia maris (assembly GCF_014144855.1). GTDB lineage: Bacteria > Actinomycetota > Actinomycetes > Mycobacteriales > Mycobacteriaceae > Dietzia > Dietzia kunjamensis. Next base: position 2,646 of record NZ_JAALDN010000299.1, read on the forward strand.
TGTCGGCCTCCACGTCGTCCTCCGGCACGTCGAGGGTCCGGGCGAGCTCTTTGGGGTTGGGGCTGAGGACCGCGCGGCCGTCGAGGTGGGCGAGTCCGCCGGGGTTCTCGGTGACGTAGGCCATCCCCAGCGCGTCAAGCACGAGGGTGGTGTCCAGCCGGGGCACGACGTCCGAGAGCAAGTCCACCGCTGCGACCTTCTCGCAGATCCCGGGGCCGAGCACCACGGCGTCACACCCCTCGGCGAGCTCGACGATCGTGTCCGCCCCCGCGGCGGTGAGTTCACCGGCGTCGTCCTCGGGCAGACCGATCGACTTCGACTCGGGAATGTGGATCGCCAGCGACGACGACACCGACCCGGCGGTGGCGATCTGTAGTTTGCCGGCCCCGCACCGCAGCGTCGCCTCGGCGGCCAGCAGCACAGCGCCCGGGGTGGACCTGCTGCCACCGACGACCAGCACCCGCCCGCGGCCCTCCTTTCCACCACCGGGGGAGGGGAGCGCCCAGTCCCGCAGCGCATGGTGCGTGAGGACCGACTCGCTGCTCACCTCGCCGCTCATCTCGCCGCCTCCTCGTTCCCTGAAGGCGACTCTCGCGTGGTGGGCGCATGGCCGCGCTCCACGGCCGTCGTGTCGGCATAGCTATGCAGCTCGAGCCCCGCGCTGCCGGGGTGGTGCCCCACCGATTCGTGCCGCCCCGGGCGGTGCTGCCTCGGTGCGAGCTGCCGCTGGCGATAGATCGTCACCGAGCAGTTGGGCAGGGGGTCCTCGCGATCGACCCGGAGGACCTCCTCCTCGTCCAACTGCTCCAACGCGACCCGGAAACACATGATCACGGCCTGGTGGCTGAACACGCAGACCCGCTCGCCCGCGTACTGCTGCCGGAGGTCCGTCAGCAGGTACCGCACGCGTAGCAACACGTCGGTCCAGCTCTCACCACCCGGCGGGCGGTAGTAGAACTTGCCGATCCGGTCCCGCCGCTCCGCCTCCTCCGGGTACCGCTCCCGGATGCCCCGGCCGGTGAACCCGTCGAGGATCCCCAGGTCGCGCTCCCGAAGTCGCTCGTCGGTGAGCAGCCTGGTGCCACTCGCCCGACCGCCCGCCGCGCTGCCGCCGGCCGCCTCGAGCGCAGCCGTGGCCGTGTCCGCCGCACGGCGATAGGGCGAGGTGAGCCACACCGTCGGCAGGGCGTCCTCGGGTAATCCGCCGAGCCAGGTGCCCACTGCCCGAGCCTGTCCCACTCCCGACTCCGACAGCGGGGTGTCGGCATCACGGTGGTCCAGGTCGAGACGGTGGGCGCCGGCGGCACGGGCGTTGTCATTGGCGACGTTGCCCACGCTCTGACCGTGGCGGACCAGGAGGAGTCCGGCGAGTTCCGTCACGGCTCGAGGACCACCTTCACGGCGCCGTCCTCCTTCTTCTGGAACATCTCGTACGCGCGGGGCGCATCGGCCAGCGGGAGCCGGTGGGTGGCGAAGTCGTCGACGCCCAGCGGATCGTCGTCGGTGAGCAGCGGCATGATCTCCGGAACCCAGCGCTTGACGTTGGCCTGGCCCATCTTCAGGGTGATCTGCTTGTCGAACAACGTCAGCATCGGAATGGGATCGGCGGTGCCTCCGTACACTCCCGAGAGCGAGATGGCCCCACCGCGGCGCACGATGTCGATCGCCCCGTAGAACGCCCCGAGGCGGTCCACCCCTGCGTGCTCCATCATCTTCTTGCCGAAGAACTTCGGCATCAGCCCAACGGCGGCGTGCGCAGCGCTGGCGACCGGCGAGCCGTGCGCCTCCATACCCACCGCGTCGATCACGGAGTCGGGCCCGCGGCCGTCGGTCATGTCGCGGATCGCATCGCCGATCTCGCCGGGAACGTCGGTCGGATCGAGGACCTCCACCCCCCGGTGGGCCTGACGGGCCCGGCGCTCGGCCACCGGGTCCACACCGATCACACGGTGACCACGGTGGGCGGCGATCCGCGCGGCCATGTCCCCGATCGGCCCGAGGCCCAGAACGACGACCGTGCCGCCGTCGGGGATCTCGGCGTACTCGACGGCCTGCCACGCGGTGGGCAGGACGTCGGACAGGTAGAGGTAGCGGTCATCGGAGTGCTCGTGCGGCACCTTGATGTGGGTGTTCTGGGCCTGCGGGACGCGCAGGTACTCGGCCTGGCCGCCGGAGACGCTGCCGTACAACTCCGAATAGCCGAACAGCGCGGCGCCCATACCCTGGTCTCGGACCTGCGTGGTCTCACACTGGGTGTTCAGGCCCTTGTCGCACATGTAGCAGTGGCCGCAGGAGATCTGGAAGGGCATCACCACGCGGTCCCCGGGGTTTAGCCCGGTCACCTCGGCGCCGACCTCCTCGACGATTCCCATGGGCTCGTGACCGAGGATGTCGCCCTCGTTCATGAAAGGACCCAGCACCTCGTACAGGTGTAGATCCGATCCGCAGATGTTGGTGCTCGTGATCTTGACGATCGCGTCGGTGGGCTCCTGGATCTTCGGATCAGGAACGTCCTCGACGCGGACGTCGCGCTTGCCGTGCCAGGTGACTGCCTTCATGTGCGGGGCTCCTCTCTGGTCGTGCCATGCGCGTTCACGCATGCCTCCGACGGTAGTAACGGAGGGCAGCGTCCGCATCCGGTAACCGGGGGCCGCGGGTCGCAGGACGCTCAGGACAGCGCAGTGTGGTCGGGACATCATCGCGTTCGGGAGACCGTCGGCGAACCGGGGCTCTCGCTTCGCGATACCGGATAAAGTGATCGTCATTCAGATCGGATCGGTCGGTTACCCCGACCCCGTTGCTGGTGGTGACCATGAGTAGTCCGCCCAACGGACCCGGCTGGGGTAACGAGGGGTGGGGGCACGCCTCGTACGGAGAGCCTCCGCAGGATGCGCGTCGCTCTCCGGTGGTCTGGGCGCTCGGCGCGCTCATCGTCGTGTTGCTGATCGCCCTCGCAGGCACTGTCGGGTACCTGCTCGCGTCCGACGACGACCAGCCGGGCGCGGCTTTCGCACCCACGACGACCCCCTCCGAAGCGTGGACGACGAGGCAGGGCGCCCCCTCGGCCTCGACAGGGAACGGCACGCGCGCAGGAGTGGCGGGGGTGGGGCCGTGCGACCCGGACGAGATCGCGGCAGAAGCGGGTATCACCCGCCGGGATGTGAACATCGATCGGTGCCTGGGCGACTGGGCTCTCGCTCATGTGGACGTTCCGGCCGGCGAACCGGCCGGGGACACCCAGTACATCCTCGGTCGCGCCGACGGAACCTGGAGTCGCTATACCGGCATTCCTTCGGGGATCTGCTCGGATGATGCGGAGGGTGACGGGATGCCCGCCGAACTGGCCGCGTTCCTGAACGAGTGCCCGCGATCTGAGGGCGCGGCGGGGGATCTCGGCCTGGCCACACCGATGTCGAGGCCGGCCTGCGATGGCCGGGGAATCGTGGTCCTGTATTCGGCTGTCACGCCGGGGGCCTACTCGGAGGAGATCTCTTCCGCGCTGTCGAGGCACCCGGGGGCGTCCTACCTCCGTACCGACATGGCGTGCCCGTCCCTGCGTTCTCGCGATGAGGACGGCAATGTCATCTACGCGGTCTACCGGCCGTCGGGGTACACGCGTGGGGAATTGTGCAGCGATGTGCGAGCGGTGGGTCCGCCCGCGTACGGCCGGTGGCTGGACACCACGAGCGACCCGACCGAGCTCGTCACCTGCTGACCCGGAGGTCGGCCGGGTCGGGGACGGGGTCAACGAATGAGCAGCGGAATGTGTTGTTCATCAGTGGTGTTGGCCCCGTGGTGGCCGAGCAGGGATGACTCCATCTTCTCGAGCTGTGTACGCGCGAGAATCACCCCTCCGGCGGCGATGCCGATGACGTCGCCCAGACGATCGGCGTGGTCTCGGTCAGGTCCGAAGAGGTGCTCGTCGAGTGCCTGCTCACGACTGATCACCCGGGCTCGCCCGGCCAACTCTGACCGCCACGTGTCCAGGACATCGTCGGCCGATCCCGGTCGCGCGTAGACGTGGCGCACTCGGGGCTCGCCGGCAACGGTCTCGACGTCGGCGAGCAGCGTCGGCGCCGCGTCTATGTCGACAACGGTTTCAGCAGTGACCATCCCGTGGTCTGCCGTCAAGATGAGCTTGCAGTCGCGGGGCAGGTCAGTCGCGAGGTCCGCGACGCACCTGTCCACTGCGCGCAGGGACTGCAGCCACTCGGGAGACCCTGGCCCGTGGACATGGCCGATGAGATCGAGGTCGCCGAAGTAGGCGTAAGCGAACCGTCGAGCGCGAGATGGCTGACTGAAGGTGTCGAGTATTCCCTGGCGGACTTCGTCAAGGGTGCTCGCCGCCCGATAGTCGCCCCCCGCCCGGAACGCTGCGCGGGTCAGTCCCGACTCGCGGAAATCCTCTCGCATGACGTAGGTGACATCGACCCCGTCAGCGGCAAGCAGCTCTAGAATGCTCGGCTGTTGTTGAACCTGTCGGGGCGGGAAGCGATCCATCGCCGAGGGGCCGCTCGACGATTCGACCGTCCACCGCAATGGATTGAACGACGCTGGCGGACCGCCGGACTCGCCGGAGATCCGGAAGCTGTATCCCACGATGCCGTGTTTGGAACACGGGGCACCCACCGCGAGGCTGGTCAGGCTGGTCGCAGTTGTCGAGGGAAAACCTGCGGAAATCATGCGGCTGGTCATCGCGGCGAGGGTGGGGGCCTCCTCGGCGTGCTGGCGGATGAGCTCCGCACCAAGCCCGTCGATGAGTACGAGTACTGCGTCCCGAGCCGGCGGTAGGTGCAGGGGGTTGCGAAGGTCAAGCCCCAGGGCCGCAGCAACTGACGGCATGACGTCGGCCAGTGAACCGTCAGACGGGTTGGCGGGGATCGCGCTCATCTCCTCACCATCCCCCAAAGACCCGCTCGGAGTGGGGGAAATCCGTGCCCCCAGGAGGTTCGGTTCACTCGGTGCGGCCCTCGTGGTGTCAGAAGGGTGGTGGGTCGATGAGTTCGTCGAGG
>NZ_JAALDN010000300.1 GCF_014144855.1 Dietzia maris
GCCGCGGCGACCGAGGGGGCCCGCGCGGAGATCGCCGGCGCGGTCTCGGCGGCGTGCACGGCGGCGGTCGAGGTGGAACTCGCGTGAGCGCTCCGGTCGGATTGGCCGCCGAGGACGCGGCGGTCTACGGGTACGGTCTCGTCCTGGCCCGGGCGGACGGCTCCATCCGAGCCGCGGTCAGGCGTGAGCTCGCTGCTCATCGAGCCCGTCGGGACGCGGCCGAGGTGCTGTGGCCGGCATCGCCCCCCGCGCCGGTCGGATACGTCCCCGATCCGGACGCCCCCGGCGCTCCCGTCCTTCTGGCGATCCGGATCGAATCGGACTGTTGCGAGGCCTGGCGCGTCGAACTCGGCCTCGCCCGGACGCCGGAGACCCGCCGTTTCTGCGTCGACGCCCTCACCGCGGCGGCGGTGCAACTCGCACGCTGGAGAACCCTGGCCCCGGGAGCGCCGTTCGAGGCGCTACCCGGGTTCCCGCCGCCGGCCTGAGGCTCAGGAGCGTCCGGCGCCGATCAACCGGACGATCTCCTCCGCGGCACCGTCCACCGAGACCTGGGTGACTTCGCCGGTGGCGCGCTCGCGCAGCTCGACGGTGCCCTCGGACCAGCCGCGACCCACCACGACCACCCACGGCACACCGATCAGCTCGGCGTCCTTGAACTTCACGCCGGGCGAGGCCTTGCGATCGTCGAAGATCACCTCGAGTCGGGCGCGGTCGAACGCCTCCACCAGAGTCGCGGCTCCCGAGATCGCGGCATCGTCCTTGTTGGCGATCACCACGTGGACGTCCGCGGGCGCGGCCTCAGCGGGCCAGACCAGGCCCTTGTCGTCGGCGAACTGCTCCGCGAGTACCGCCACGAGACGCGAGACCCCGATGCCGTAGGACCCCATGGTCACCCTCGCGGGCTTGCCGTTCTCGCCCAGCACGTCGAACCCGAAGGCGTCGGTGTACTTCCGGCCCAGCTGGAAGATGTGGCCGATCTCGATCCCGCGCGCCAGGGTCAGGGTGCCGTGCCCGTCCGGTGCCGGGTCGCCCTCCCTCACCTCGGCGACCTCGATGGTGCCGTCCGGGGTGAAGTCACGCCCGCACACCAGGTCCACCACGTGCTTGCCGGGCTCGTCGGCTCCGGTGATCCACGCCGTGCCGTCGACGACCCGCGGGTCGACGAGGTAGCGGACCTCGTTCTCCCGCAGCGCGCGCGGGCCGATGTACCCCTTCACGAGGAACGGGTTGGTCTTGAAATCCGCCTCGTCGAGGATCTCGACCTCCGCCGGCTCAAGCGCGGCCTCCACCCGCTTCATGTCGACCTCGCGGTCGCCCGGTAGGCCCACCGCCAACAGCTCCCAGTCCTGACCGGGCCGACGCACCTTGAACATGACGTTCTTGAGAGTGTCCGCGGCGGTCACCTCCCGGCCCAGGTCTGCGGAGTTCGCCCAGGCGACGAGCGTGTCGATGGTCGGCGCGTCCGGGGTCTCGTGCACGACCGCCCGCGGCGAACCCTCGATCGGGAGGGCGGGCGGCGCGGGGGTGACGACGGCCTCGACGTTGGCCGCGTACTGCCCGTCGGTGGATCGGACGAACGTGTCCTCGCCGGCCGCGGAGACGGCGAGGAACTCCTCGGAGGCGGAACCACCCATCGCGCCGGAGGTGGCGGCACAGATGACGTACTCGATCCCGAGACGGTCGAAGATGCGTCGGTACGCCTCTCGGTGCGCCTGGTAGGAACGTTCGAGTCCGGCGTCGTCGACGTCGAACGAGTACGAGTCCTTCATGACGAACTCGCGCCCGCGCAGGATCCCGGCACGGGGTCGTTCCTCGTCGCGGTACTTGGTCTGGATCTGGTACAGCGTGACGGGCAGGTCCTTGTACGAGGAGTACTCGCCCTGCACGGTGAGCGTGAAGATCTCCTCGTGGGTGGGGCCGAGCATCATGTCGTTGCCCTTGCGGTCCTTCAGCCGGAACAACGCCGGGCCGTACTCGGTCCACCGTCCGGTGGTCTCGTACGGTTCCCGCGGCAGGAGTGCGGGCAGGGTGATCTCCTGCGCGCCGAAGGCGTTCATCTCCTCGCGCACCACCTGCTCGACCCTGCGGAGGGTGCGCAGACCCAGCGGCAGCCAGGAGTACACGCCGGGAGCGACGCGGCGGACGTACCCGGCGCGGACCAGCAGTTTGTGGCTGAGGACCTCGGCATCGGCCGGGTCATCGCGGAGCGTGCGCAGGAAAAGGTGGGACAGACGCGTGATCACGATGCACCAGCCTAGCCGCCCCTGCTCGCGGACCCGCCGCCCGCCGTCGGGGCTGCCGGTGGCCTCGGTACCCTGAGCCGGGTGCGTATCCTCTTGTCCCCTTCCGAGACCAAATCCGTCGGCGGGTCCGGGGAGCCGCTCGACCTGGCCGCGCTCTCGCTCCCCGAGCTCGAAGGAACCCGCCGCGCCGTCGCCGACTCCCTCGTCTCGCTGTGCTCGGGCGAGGCGGCGGCGGCTCGCGACGCGCTCGGGCTGAGTGAGAAACTCGGCGACGAGGTGACACTGAATGCCGAGCTGTGGACCTCCCCCACCGCGTCCGCGCTGAGCCGCTATACCGGCGTCCTCTTCGATGCCCTCGACCCCGCCTCGTTCACCGCGGCCACCCGGTCACGAGCGGAGTCGCGGCTGTGGATCGGCTCGGCCCTGTTCGGCCTGCTCGGTGCTACCGACCCCATTCCGCACTACCGCCTCTCCGCCGGGACGCAGTTGCCCGGACTGGGCACCCTGCGTTCGACCTGGAAGCCGGCCCTCACCGCCGCCACCACCGGGTGGGGCGACGACCTCGTGGTGGACCTGCGCTCCGGCGGTTACCACCAGCTGGGGCCGGTCCCGGGGGCGATCACCGTCGACGTCGTCACCGACTACCCCGGCGGCACGCGCAAGGTGGTCTCGCACTTCTCCAAGCATCACAAGGGTCTCCTCGCCCGGACGCTCGCCACGTCCCGGGCCGAGATGGGTGACGTCGCCGCGCTCCTCCGGGTAGCCCGTCGGGCCGGGCACACCCTCGAGCGCACCTCGGATACGGTTCTCACCTTGGTCACGGAGCCGTGAGTTCGGCTCCCGATCCCGACGCCGACTCGGTCCCCGGCATGCCGCGGGTCCTCCCCTCGCACGGTTCCCGCGCCGCCTGGCGGCTTCAGGAGGAGCCGGGGCTCGCCTCGTTGCCCCGTCTGTGCCTGTCCCCGGTCCAGTACTACGGGGCGTACCTCTTCGGTTCGTCCTCCGCCTTCCCGCCCGGACATCGGCGACACGATCAGGGCGTGGCCGCCGACCTCGACATCCCCGGCGACCTGCGGGCCGACATCGAGGGGTGGATCGAGGAATGGGAGGAGAACTTCGTCCATCTCGGCGACCGCCCCGTCGATCAACCCGTATGGCGCGAGGGCGTCGACGAGATGGCCTGGCTCGACCGCGGCCACGAGCTCGCCGACCGGCTCGAGGTGAGCCTGCCCGGAACGGCGGTGTTCTGCACCGCGGAGCGGTATGTCGTGTGTGAGCTGGCCGCCGAGCAACTGGACTACGTCCACCCCCTGCGAGGCGACTACGTGCGCACCGAGGGCTGGCGGACGCCGGGGAACGGACCCGACCCCGACCGCACACCGACGATCCGACTCATGCCCGAGTACGGCGTCACGTGGGGGCTGTGGGCGGGACGGCTCCCCTACTACCAGCCTCCCCGCCTCAGAGACGGGTTCATGGACTTCGCCACGCCTCGCAGCCTCGGACTGACCCCTGACCTGGAGAGCCGGATCCTGCGATGGAATGACGACTGGCGGCGCGGATTCGTGGACTACGGGAGCAGCGTCGACGACAGCGGCGCCGCACTCGGCCTTCTCGGCTACGGCTACGGCGTGCCCGTCTGGACCGACGGCGTCGATCCGGTCGACTGGTACCGCGAGGGACTGGCGATCGCGCGCCGCCTAGCGGAGGAACTCCCCGGCGTGGAAGTCGAGCTGGTGGCTATCCGCGACGTCTGTTCGGCGCGTCTGGTCATGCAGGACCACACCGCGCACCTACGCGGTCAGGATCCGGCCACCTACTCGGACGTCTTCCTGACCGAGCGGCGCCGCGTCAGCTCCTGACTGGCGCGCGCCACGCCCGGCGTCGGGATGCGTCAGCGGTGTCGCAGGTCCGTGGACAGCGCCTGCGGAAGCCCGGCCACGTCGCCGACCACCACGATGGCCGGGGGCCTGACCTCGTGGGTCGCCAGGGTGTCGGTGAGGGTGCCGAGGGTGCAGCGATGGGTCGACTGACCGTCGAGACTGCCGTCGACGATCACCGCGGCCGGGGTGTCCGACGAGCGGCCCCCCGCCATGAGCGACTCTGCGATCGCCGGGGAGTTCTTGACCCCCATCAGCACCACCAGTGTTCCGCGCATACGTGCGAGGGCGTCCCAGTCGATGAGGGAGCCCGGGTGTCCGGGCGGGAGATGCCCGGACACGACCGTCAGTTCGTGTGTCATCCCGCGGTTGGTCACGGGAATCCCCGCGAGGGCCGGGACCGCGAGGGCGCTGGAGACGCCCGGCACGACCGTGCACGGCACTCCCGCCTCCGCGCACGCCTGCGCCTCCTCGTAGCCACGCCCGTAGAGGAACGGGTCCCCGCCCTTGAGGCGTACCACGAACTTGCCGGCGAGTGCCCGGTCCACCAGCACCTCGTTGATCGCGTCCTGTGCCATGGCCCGCCCGTAGGGGATCTTGGCCGCATCGACGATCTCGACGTCCGCCCGCAGCTCGGCCAGCGGGCGCTGGGGGGCGAGACGGTCGGCCACGACCACGTCGGCGCGGGCGAGCAGTCGACGTCCACGCACCGTCATGAGGTCGTCGGCCCCCGGCCCGCCTCCGACCAACGCGACCGTGCCCCGGAGCGCCTCGTCGACCTCGGGTGCCTCCGCCCCCGCGTCGCTGAGGGCCCGCGCGACCACGTCCCGGGCCTCGGCGGTACGCGCGCGGTCGCCGGTGAGAACTGCGACGAGCATCTCGCCCCTGCGGACCACCGCCGGGGTCACCGCGGACCCCGACGTCACGGCGTCAGCCCGGACGCAGAAGGTGCGGTTCTGCTCGGCCTCGGCCGCGACCCGGGCGTTGACAAGAGAGTTCCGCGTCGCGGCGACCACGTACCACGCACCCTCGAGATCGCCTGATTCGTACTCTCGTGGCTCCCACCAGATTCGTCCGGCGTCCACGAGTCCCTGGAGCGTGGGCGTGACGTCGGGGCTCACGAGGTGCACCACCGCACCCGCCTCGAGCAGGACGGGGATGCGTCGTTGCGCAACGGACCCTCCGCCGATCACCACGACACGACGGCCTTCGAGGTCCAGACCGACGGGGTACGGGTTCACAGGCCGGATCATGTTGCTGATCCTATCCGCCCACGGCTCCGCCCCCGGCCTCGGCCCGCGGCCCGTGACACGACTCATCCCCCGGCCACCACGTCGGGTGAGCGGGGGATGAGGAATGGTGCGTGGTGGCGGATCAGGGCCGATCCGTCAGGCCTTCTGGTCGAGCTTCAGGGTGCGCGTCGAGCGCTCGAACTGCTCGGTGAACAGGGTCGGCTCCTCGGAGAGGTCTCGACCGAGCGAGGGGATCATCTCCTCGAGGGCGGGCGTCCAGTCCGCGAACCGGCTCGGGAAGCAGCGCTTGAGCACGTCGACCATGGCGTCCACCGCGGTGGAGGCGCCCGGGGAGGCTCCGAGCAGACCCGCGATGGACCCGTCCGCCGCGTTGACCACGGCGGTGCCGAACTCGAGCGTCCCGCCCCGTCCGCTGGGCTTGATCACCTGGACACGCTGTCCGGCGATGACCTTCTCCCACTCCCCGTCCTGCGCCGAGGGCACGAAGTCGCGCAGTGCGTCGACCCGTGCGCCGTGGTTCTTCGCGAGTTCGGTGATGAGGTACTTGACCAGGCTCATCTCGGTGAGGCCGATGTTGGCCATGGGCAGCAGGTTCCCGGCCCGGATGCTCGACGGCAGGTCGAGGAAGCTGCCCATCTTGAGGAACTTGGGGGTCCACCCGGCGAACGGCCCGAACAGCAGACCCTTCTTGCCGTCGATGACGCGGGTGTCCAGGTGCGGCACCGACATCGGCGGCGCGCCCACGGAGGCCTGGCTGTAGACCTTCGCCTGGTGCTGCTCGATGAGCTCGGGGTTGGTGCAGCGCAGCCACTGGCCGCCCACGGGGAAGCCGCCGATGCCCTTGATCTCCGGGATGCCGGACTTCTGTAGCAGGTGCAGGGCACCGCCACCCGCGCCGACGAACACGAACTTGGCGTCGACGGTGCGTTCGTCACCGGTGTGCCGGTTGGCCACGGTCAGCCGCCAGCTGCCGTCACTGTTGCGCTCGAGGTCCTTGACCTGGTTCTGGTAGTGCACCTCGGTGCCCGTGCGGGTGAGGTACTTGATGAGCTGCCGGGTGAGCGCACCGAAGTTGACGTCGGTGCCGTTCGAGAAGTGGCTCAGGGCGAAGGGCTGCTCGGGCGAGCGACCGCGGGCCATGAGCGGAACGAGCCGCTCCAGCTCGGAGAAGTCGGTGGTGTGACCCATTCCCGGGAAGAGCGGGTGCCCGGCGAGCTTGTCGTACCGCTTCCGGAGGTAGTCCTGACCGTCCTTGCCCGCCACGAAGCTCATGTGCGGGACGGGGCGGATCCATTCGGTGGGGTCGCCGAGGATGGTGTTCTCGACCGCATAGGACCAGAACTGCCGGGAGACCTGGAACTTCTCGTTGACGCTGACGGCCTTGGTGATGTCGACGTCGCCGTCGGCGGTCTTGGGCGAGTAGTTGAGCTCGCAGAGGGCGGAGTGCCCGGTGCCGGCGTTGTTCCAGGCGTCGGAGGATTCCAGTGCGGGTCCCTCGAGCCGTTCGAACACCTGGATGTCCCAGTCCGGTTGGAGCCGCCGCAGCAGGGCACCCAGAGTCGCGCTCATGGTGCCCGCGCCGATGAGCGCCACATCCGTCGTTCCGTGCTTTGCCACCTGGTCTGAAGTCACCGGCTACCCTCGCTCATTGGTCGTGGACCCGAATCTCTCGTCGACGCGGGTCGTCCCGACAGGCCCGCGCCCACAGGGTTGTCAGACTACTCACCGCGCCGGGCGTGGGACACACCGGACTAGGGTGGTCGTCGTGTCGACGCCCTCTCCAGATCCCGGCGCCCCCGACGGATCCGACCCGCAGTGGGCCCCGGATCTGCTGGGGCCGTCGTACACACGGCGCGCCCTGCCTCTCGGTGCCGATCCCGACGGTGAGGGGCAGATCTCCGCGACCCTCGTCCGCCACGAGGACGCCCCGACCGAGCCCACCGGCGTCGTCCTGGTCGTCCACGGCCTGTCGGACTACTTCTTCCACACCCATCTCGCCGAGTTCCTCGCGTCGAGCGGGTTCGCGACCTACGGGATCGACCTGCGCAAATGTGGCCGGTCCCGGAGGGAAGGTCTGACACCGCACTTCACCACCGACCTCGAGAGGTACGACGACGAGCTGGATCAGGCTCTCGCCGTGATCGTCTCCGAGCACCCGGGAACGCCGGTCCTCGTGGCCGCCCACTCGACCGGGGGGCTGGTGGTGCCGTTGTGGCTGGGCAGGCGTCGCGACAGGGGCGCTCTCGCCCCCGTCGTGGGGGTGGTGCTGAACTCCCCGTGGTTCCAGCTCGACGTCCCGGAGCGCGCCCGCCCCGTGCTGGACCCCGTCATCCGCACGCTCGGATCCCTCCGGCCCTTCTACCGACTGCCGCTACCCACCTCGGACCGGTATGTGATCAGCACGCACGTCGACCACGACGGTGACTACCACTTCGACACCACGCTCAAGCCCCCCGGCGGGGTGGGTGTCCGGGCGGGGTGGCTGGCCGCGGTCCGGCGCGCCCAGAAGCGGCTACAGTCCGGGGTCGACCTACCGCTCCCGGTTCTGTTGCTCCGGTCGACGGCATCGTCGGTCGGGGCCCGCCCACGGGGCGCCGTGCTCGACGTGGACACCGATCTGATCCTGGACGTCCGGTCGATGGAGCGCTTCGCCGACCGTGTCTCCGGTGACGTCACCGACGTCCCCGTGCCGGGTGCCCGGCACGACGTCTTCCTCTCCCGCGCCGACGTCCTCGAGGTGGTCTTCGACCATCTCGGGCGCTGGCTGGACCAGACCCTGTCCTCACACACCAAGGAGTCCTGAACCCCATGACCCAGACCCCCTCCCGCCACTTCGACCTGGTCGTCATCGGCACGGGCAGCGGCAACTCGCTGATCGACGAATCGTTCGCCGACAAGTCCGTGGCGATCTGCGAGAAGGGGACGTTCGGTGGCACCTGCCTCAACGTCGGCTGCATCCCCACCAAGATGTTCGTCTACGCCGCCGACACGGCCACCTCCATCCGGCACTCGTCCGCCTACGGTGTCGATTCGACTCTGGACGGGGTCCGGTGGCCGGACATCGTCTCGCGGGTCTTCGACCGGCGCATCGACCCGATCGCGTCGAGCGGGGAGGACTACCGGCGCAACCGTTGCGACAACGTCACGGTGTTCGACGGTCACGCGACATTCGTCGGCCCGCGCACCATCGACACGGGAACCGGGGAGATCATCACCGCGGACTCCGTCGTGATCGCCGCGGGGGCACGGCCGTCGATCCCCGAGATCGTCACCGAGGCCGGCGTCGCCTACCACACCAGCGACGACGTCATGCGGATCGCCGAGTTGCCGAAGTCCATGGTCATCCAGGGCTCCGGGTTCATCGCCTGCGAGTTCGCGCACGTGTTCTCCGCGCTGGGCGTCGAGGTCACCGTCATCGGCCGGTCGGACGTACTGCTCAAGCATCTCGACCGCGAACTCGCGGAGCGGTTCACGGACGCCGCCCGGGGGCGATGGGACGTCCGCCTCGGCCAGCACGTCACCTCGATGACCGCGACCGGTGACGACCGCCGGGGCGTGGAGATCACCTTCGAGGACGGGTCGACCTGCGCGGGCGACGCGCTGCTGGTCGCCACGGGTCGGACACCGAACGGGGACCTGCTCGATCTGGACGCGGCCGGGGTGGAGATGGACGGCGAGCGGGTCCGCGTGGACGAGTTCGGCCGCACCACGGCGGAGGGCGTCTGGGCGCTGGGCGACGTGAGCTCGCCGTTCCAGCTCAAGCACGTGGCCAACCACGAGCAGCGGGTGTTGGGCCACAACCTCAACCACCCGGAGAACCTGCAGCCGTTCCACCACAGTCACGTGCCGTACGCGGTGTTCAGCTGGCCACAGATCGCGTCGGTCGGGCTGACGGAAGCAGAGGCCCGCGCGGCCGGGTACGACGTGACCGTGAAGACCCAGGACTACGGCGACGTGGCGTACGGCTGGGCGATGGAGGACTCGGTCGGGTGCTGCAAGCTCATCGCCGACCGCGCAACCGGGTTGCTCCTGGGCGCCCACCTCATGGGCGCCCACGCCCCGTCTCTCGTGCAGATCCTCATCCAGGCCATGGAGTTCGAGATCACGGTGCCGGACCTCGCGCGCAAGCAGTACTGGATCCACCCGGCGATGGCCGAGGTCGTCGAGAACGCATTGCTGGGTCTGGACTTCCCGGACCGCGGCTTCTAGCTACCAAACGATGCCGGAAGGCAGACGACCGGGGGGCGACGTCGGTGGGCCGACGATCGGGGGCGGGGCCGCGAGGCGCGTGACACCCGCTCCCCGCCGGCTTCAGGCGAGGACGAACTCGTCCGGATCGACGGTGCGGACCTGCTCGCGGTACCGGAAGCTGAACGTCGGCCACTGCAGGGAATTACGTCCCCGCGAGTCGATGTACCAGCTCGAGCAGCCCCCCTGGTTCCACACCGTGTGCGCCAGTTCGCGGTCCATCCGGGCGGCGTAGGACTCCTCCACCTCCGGACGCACCTCGATGGTGCGTCGGGCCTCCCGCCCGGCGAGGTCGAGCAACCGCAGAACGTGATCAGCCTGGGACTCGAGCATGTACACGATCGACGAGTGCCCCAGGTTGGTGTTGGGGCCGTACAGCAGGAACAGGTTGGGGAACCCCGCCACGGTGATGCCGTTGTGCGCTCGAGGACTGCCATCCCAGTGCTCGGCGAGGGTGCGCCCGTCCGCGCCGGTGATCACGCGGGAGATGGGCGGCTCGGTCGGCTGGAAGCCCGTACCGAAGATGATGACGTCCGCCGGATGCTCCGTGCCGTCGTCGGCCACGAGCCCGCGCGGGGTGACAGCCGACGCCGCGCCGGACACCAGGGTCACATCGGACCGGGTGAGGGCGGGGAGCCACTGACTGGTGAGCAACACCCGTTTGCACCCGATCGAGAAGTCGGGGGTGAGCGCACGGCGCATCCCGCGGTCCCGCACCTTGAGGAAGAGGTAGAACCGTGCGAACCACTCGAAGAACCGCAAGAGGGACTGGGCTCGCGTGAACACCACGACGTAGAGCTCACGCCCCAGGTAGATACGACCCCGGACCAGCCGCTGTACCAAAGGGAAGCGTCGGTAGAGCCGCTGACGGCGTCCGGAGATCGATCGGTCCAGCCTGGGCAGGATCCAGCCCGGGGTCCGCTGGAAGACCGTGACGTGCTCGGCGGGCCCGGCGATCTCGGGGACGAACTGGACCGCGGAGGCCCCCGTCCCGACGACGGCGACCCTCCGGCCCTCGAGCGCGATGTCGTGGCGCCACCTCGCGGAGTGGAACACCTGGCCCTCGAACGACTCCAGACCGGGTAGCCGGGGGATCGAGGGGGCGGACAGCGCCCCCGAGGCCACCACGAGATCGCGCGCCCGGATCCGCCCGCGGCTCGTGTCGACGACCCAGTGCGCCGACTCGGTGTCCCACACCGCCGCGGTCACCTCGCAGGAGGTGACGAGTCGGTCACGGAGACCGATGCGGTCCGTCACGGACTCGAGATAGGCCCGGATCTCCAGTTGCCTCCCGAACGAGTGGGACCACCCGGGGTGGGCGTGCCGGGACAGCGAGTACAGGGCGGTGGGGACGTCGCAGGCGCACCCCGGGTAGGTGTTGTCGCGCCAGGTGCCCCCCACCGAGTCCGCGGCCTCCACGACGAGGAAGTCCCGGCCACGCCCCTCCCCCAACAGACGGTCGGCCATGGCGATGCCGCCGAAGCCGGCGCCGACCACCACCAGGTCGATCTGCTCCACGGGTCCGCGAGGGGTATCGATCATGGTGGACAGTATGCTCCGGATTGTCCACGACCGAGGGGCGCATCAGGACGATCGTCCACAAACTTTTCCCGGCCGGCCGGGTGCGCCCGCGGGACACCGGACACGCTCAGGAGCCGGACGGCAGGGTGAGGATCTCGTACCCGTCCTCGGTGACGACGACGGTGTGCTCGAACTGGGCGGTCCACGCCTTGTCGGCCGTGGTCACGGTCCAGTCGTCGTCCCAGACGTCGAACCCCGGCCCGCCGAGGGAGATCATCGGTTCGACGGTCAACGTCATACCCGGCTCGAGGACCTCGGTCCGGGACGGCTCGTCGTAGTGGAGCACGACCAGACCGTTGTGGAAGGTCGGGCCGACACCGTGGCCCGTGAACTCCCGCACGACCGTGTAGTCGAAACGCCGGGCATAGGATTCGATGACCCGCCCGATGACGTTGACCTCGCGCCCGGGTCGGATGGCCCTGATCCCCCGGTTCATCGCCTCTTCCGTGCGCTCGACCAGGAGCCTGACCTCCTCGCTGACATGCCCGGCCAGGAACGTCGCGTTGGTGTCACCGTGGACGCCGTGGATGAACGCCGTGACGTCGACGTTGACGATGTCCCCGTCACGGATCACCGTGGTGTCGGGGATACCGTGGCAGATCACCTCGTTGAGCGAGACGCAGCTCGACTTGGGGAACGACTTGTACCCCAGGGTCGACGGGTACGCCCCGTTGTCGCACAGGAACTCGTGTACGACCCGGTCGATCTCGTCGGTCGTCACGCCGGGCGCGACCGCCTCGCCGGCGAGCACGAGAGCGTCCGCGGCGAGCCTGGAGGCCACGCGCATCGCGTCGATGACCTCAGCCGGCTGAACCCACGCCTCCCCGTTGGCCTCGTCGACGCTGTCGCGCCAGACGTACTCCGGCCGCGGGATCGATTCGGGAACGGTCCGGATCGGGGTGGGTTCACCGGGGACGAGAGGCTGACGGGTGGAGGTGGTCATGCCCCCAGGATAGGCCCGCCCGGCGCGACCGGTCGCCCCGGTCCGGTCACCAGATGACGAAGCACACCGAGGCGATGAGCACCATCGCCCCGAACAGGCACATCGTGATCACGTCCGCGGACGACTCGCCGAGTTCTCCCTTCGCGGGCGGGCCGGCATCGTCGGGCGTCACCGGGGCCGTCTCGTCAGCCGCGGTGTCCCCACCGGGGTCGGAGTCCTGGCGCGGATCCATCAGATCACCCCCAGACGGTGGAACTCGGAGACCATCGCCACGGCGAGGATCGCGAACACGACCGCCATGAAGCCGGTGTACATCCAGCGCTTGGCGTGGTCGGACGCCCAGAACCGGCGGACGCTGACCACGCCGTTCACCACGGCGACCACACACAACGCGATACCGACGGGCGCCCCGACCCAGCCGGACAGGCTGAGCAGCGGCACGAGAATCGGGATCGCGAGGTAGGTGATGAGGCACCGCACGGCCGAGACCATCACCGAGATCCGGAATGCCCGGTGGGCGCCGGAGCCGGCCTTGCGGTCGACGGCCCGGACGCCGAGCAGACGCCGCATGGCCCGGTCGGCCGGCCGCAGCGAACTGAAGCCCGGGTCGACAGCCGCGTCCCGTACCGGGCCCGTCGTCGTCATCGGCGCCACCACCGTCGGCCCCGTCGCGGCCGCGGGCGCCCGGGTGACCGGTGCTGTCATCGGGGTACTCACACGGCCCTCCCCCGGAGGGCGCCACCCACGGCGCGCACTGCCGCACTGTCTGTCATCGGATTACACCTTCCGGGGTCCGTGGTCTGACTACGCTCCACTTTCCCACAGGCGTGGCCGATCCCGTAGCCGCCGGCCGGGGGGTACCCCGCTCTGGGTCGGTGCGGGCGAGATGACTCACAGCAGGACCGTCGCGTACTCGACGGAGTCGACCATGCCCACCCGCCGATAAGCGGCGCGGGCTGCGCGGTTCGACCCGTTCACCACCAGGGAAGGTCGGAGCCCCCGTGAGCAAAGGGCGGCGCACACCGCGGCGGTACCGCCGGACCCCAGCCCGGCGTCCCGCCGGTCTCGGTGTACCCATACGCCCTGGATCTGGGCGACCTCCGGGGAGATCGCGGCGACATCGGCCTTGAAGACCACCTCGCCGTCGTCGATCCCCACCCAGGTCCTCCCCCGCGCGAGGGACCGCGCCACGCGGCGCCGGAACGGAATCCCGGAGCCCACGGCGAACGGGTCGGCGCGCAGTTCCTCGCGGTACATCGCCGCGGCGGCGGCGAGCACCGGTTCGAACTCCTCCACGGTCGCGGGCCGGATGCCGGCCAGGACGAGCGCCGGATCGAGCGGGCCCTCGAGCGCCATGAGGAACTGGTGAGCCCGGTACTCCCGGGCCTCGCCCCAGCGTTCTCGCAGGGCCGGCCACATGCCGGCGACCAGGTCGCGCCGACCGTGCACCGACATAGGCCCGAGTCCCAGTCGGGCCACCGCGTCACCGAGAGCGCGCTGATCCGCGGCGTCGCCCCGGAGCGGCAACACCGAACTGCCGACGAACGCGAGAGACCGCTCAGGCCCGCCCAAGGTGAGGAACCGTCCGTCGGTGCCGGCGGCGACACCCGACGTGGCGAACTTCTCCGCCGCCGGCGCGGAGACCAACGGGTCGGCGGCGAGCACGTCGCCAAGCGCCCGCGACTCTCCCCGACCGACCGCCCGGCACCCGCCGAGCCCGGCCTCCGGGGCAGCCGTGTCGGTCACGGTCTATCGCGTGACCTTGACCTGGGGCCCCTGGCCCTCGGCGGCGTCTCCCACGGGCTCGCCCATCTCCTCGGCGATCCGCATGGCCTCCTCGATGAGGGTCTCCACGATCATCGCCTCCGGCACGGTCTTGATGACCTCGCCCTTGACGAAGATCTGGCCCTTGCCGTTTCCGGACGCGACACCCAGATCGGCCTCGCGGGCCTCGCCGGGCCCGTTGACGACACAGCCCATGACGGCCACCCGCAAGGGGACGCTCATCCCCTCCAGTCCGGCCGTGACCTCGTCGGCGAGCTTGTACACGTCCACCTGGGCGCGCCCACACGACGGGCACGAGACGATCTCGAGCTTGCGCGGACGCAGGTTGAGCGACTGCAGGATCTGCGTGCCGACCTTGATCTCCTCCACCGGCGGGGCGGAGAGGGAGACCCGGATGGTGTCGCCGATCCCCTCGGAGAGCAGAGCACCGAACGCCACGGCCGACTTGATCGTGCCCTGGAACGCGGGCCCGGCCTCGGTCACGCCGAGGTGTAACGGGTAATCGGTCTGCGCGGCGAGCCGGCGGTAGGCCTCGACCATGATCACCGGGTCGTTGTGCTTGACCGAGATCTTGATGTCGCCGAAGCCGTGTTCCTCGAACAACGAGGCCTCCCACATCGCCGACTCGACGAGCGCTTCCGGGGTCGCCTTGCCGTACTTGGCCAACAGGCGCGGGTCCAGCGACCCGGCGTTGACACCGATGCGGATGGGGATGCCCGCGTCACCGGCGGCCTTGGCGACCTCCTTGACGCGTCCGTCGAACTCCTTGATGTTGCCCGGGTTGACGCGCACCGCGGCACACCCGGCATCGATCGCCGCGAAGATGTACTTGGGTTGGAAGTGAATGTCCGCGATCACGGGGATCGGGGACTTCCGCGCGATGGTCTCCAGCGCGTCGGCGTCCTCCTGCCGGGGACACGCTACGCGGACGATGTCACACCCGGACGCCGTGAGCTCGGCGATCTGCTGGAGGGTGGAGTTGACGTCGTGGGTCTTGGTGGTGGTCATGGACTGGACCGAGACCGGATGATCACTGCCCACGCCCACCTGGCCCACGAACAGCTGCCGGGTCGTGCGCCGGGGCGCGAGGACCGGCGGCGGGCCGTCGGGCATGCCCAGTCCCACTGGGATCGAGGAGGAGTCGTTCACTTCAGGCCTTCCGTAGGGGCTGCCAGCCGGGTGCGGGCAGGTCCCGCGTCCCATTATCCGGGTAACCGGGCGCGGGTGCGAGGTGGGTGTGCGCCCGGCTCAGCCGGGCAGCAGGATCGGGTTGACGAAGTCGGCGGTGATCACGATCGCGGAGACGCCGATGAGGAGTACGAACACCCCCATCGTCAGTGGCGCCAGCTTCTCGTAGTCCGCCGGGCCGCCCGGCGCGAGGCCGCGAAGCCGGCGGACGGCGTCCCGGATCTTCTCGTAGAGCACCACCGCGATGTGGCCGCCGTCGAACGGGGTCAGGGGCACGAGGTTGAACGCCCCCAGGAACAGGTTGAGGCCGGCCAGGAACAGGAGGAACAGGCTCCACAGGCCCTGCTCGACCGCCTGCCCGCCGATGTAGCTGGCCCCCACCACGGACACCGGGGAGTCGTCCGCCCGCTCGCCCCCGAAGATCGACGCGGCCACCGCCGGGATCTTGGCCGGGAACGAGATCAGCCCATCGACGGTCGCCTCGACCATCTCCCCGGTAAAGACGAAGGTCGCGGGCACCGCGCTGAGGGCGTCGTAGGTGTTGACGGTCTGATAGGCCGGATCATCGAGGATCTCCCGGGGGATCCCGTCCTCCGAGAGTCGGACCCCGAGCGCACCCCGCTGCTCGCCGTCCACGCCCGTTGACGTCAACGTCGTCGTCGTCGTGATCGTCTCCCCGCCGCGTTCCACCGCCACCGGCACGGTCTCACCGGGCCGCGCCGAGACCACGGTGGACAGGTCGTCCCAACTGACCACCGGCACCCCGTCGACCGACGTGATCCGGTCGCCCGGCAGGATCCCCGCCTCGCCGGCCGGGCCCACTCCGACCCCGCACCGGTCCGCCCCCGCGCAGGTGTCCCCCACGACGGCCGCGACGCGGTCGGTGGGGATCGGCTGGACGTCCCGGTTCACCAGGCCCCAGCCGAGGGCGACCGTGTAGAACAACGCGATCGCCAGGACGACGTTCATGAAGGGCCCGGCCAACAACACCGCGACGCGCTTCCACCACGCCTGGCGCCACATCGCCCTCGGCTCATCCTCCGGGGACAGCTGGTCGTACGCGGTCATCCCCGCGATGTCACAGAACCCGCCGAGCGGGATCGCCTTGAGCCCGTACTCGATCCCACCACGCCGGACGGACCACAGAGTGGGGCCGAACCCGACGAAGAACCGACGGACCCGCATCCCCGACCACAGCGCGACCCGCATGTGGCCGTACTCGTGCAGCACGATGGACACCATGATCCCCAGGGCGAACAGCACGATCCCGAACACCAACACGGCTCAGCCCTCCAGGCTCGTGACGAGGGCTGCGGCGTGCCGCCGCGCCCAGGACTCCGCCGCCGCGACGTCATCCGGATCCCGGGGATCGGACGACCACTGATCGGCTGCGCCCACGGTCTCCGCCACGACGTCGACGATGCTGGTGAACCCGATCCGGCCGTCCAGGAACGCCGGGGCGGCCTCCTCGTTGGCCGCGTTGAACACCGCGGTCCGCAGGCCCCCCGCCTCGCCCGCCGCCCGCGCCACCGAGATCGCCGGGAACGTCTCGGAGTCCACCGGCTCGAACGTCCAGGTGTGTGCCTGCGAGAAGTCCAACGGGGTCGACGCCCCGGGGATCCGCGACGGCCACCCCAGAGCCAACGCGATCGGCAGCTTCATCGACGGCGGCGAGGCCTTGGCCACGGTCGCGCCGTCGACGAACGTCACCGCCGAGTGCACCACCGACTGGGGGTGGACGGTCACATCGATCCGATCGTATGGAACCCCGAACAGCAGGTGTGCCTCGATGAGCTCCAGGGACTTGTTCACCAGGGTCGCGGAGTTCAGGGTGATCATCCTGCCCATCGCCCACGTGGGGTGCTGCAGCGCCTGCTCCGCGGTGACACCTTCCAGTTCGGCGCGGGTACGGCCCCGGAAGGGCCCGCCGGAGGCGGTCAACACCAGTGACGCCACCTCGTCCGCCGTCCCCGCCCGCAGACACTGCGCCATCGCTGAGTGCTCGGAGTCGACGGGGATGAGCTGGCCCGGGGCCGCGGCGCCGGTGACGAGGGCGCCCCCGGCCACGAGTGACTCCTTGTTCGCCAGCGCCAGCCGCGCACCCGTGCGCAATGCGGCCAGGGTGGGCCCTAGGCCGATGGACCCGTCGATTCCGTTGAGCACCACGTCGGCCTCCACCGCCCCCACGAGCTCGGTGGCGGCCCCGGGACCGTCGAGAACCGTCGCCTCCGGGAACGCCGACCGGATCCGCTCGGCCGCGGCCGGGGCGGACACCGCGACGAACCGGACGCCGGTCCGGCGGATCTGCTCCGCCAGCAGATCGATCCGGCCACCGCCGGCCGCCAGACCGACGACCTCGAAACGGCCGGGTCCGGCCTCCGAGGTCACCTCGAGGGCCTGGGTACCGATCGAGCCGGTACTGCCGAGGACGAGAACGCGCGTGGTCACCCCGCCATTGTCCACGCCGGAGCCACCTGATGCCGCATCAGCGGCCCCAGGTGTGGCGGGGACCGGCGGGTTACCCGTCGACCGCCGGACGGCGTGTGACAAACTGGGCACGATGTCGGCGGCCCGCAGGGCTGCCAGCGAGCCGTGAGGAGAACCGGGGAGCATGAGCGCGGACGGGCACCACACCAGCAAGGAGATCGTCGTCGACGGGATCAGCACCCTCGACGAGCCCTCGGTCGAGTGGGGCTGGCACCAGCACAGCAGGAAGGTCGGCCTCGTCACGGGCGGCTTCTTCGTCCTGTTCCTGTTGGCCATGCTGTTCGGCAACCACATCGGACGGGTGGAGGACATCTGGCTGGTGGCGGTCGCCGTGTTCCTCGCGATCTGGATGTTCCTGTCGCTGCGACCCAAGAAGGACGACACTCTCAAGCGGAACCGTGTCTTCGAGGTCTCCTCGGACCACTACGCGGTGGTCGGCGCCGCCGCCTCGGGTCACGTAGGGGCCGAGGCCGCCCGGAACCCGCAGGGCCGGGCGCCGGCCAGGCACTGACCCCAGTCGACCCGAGAAGGGCCGCCACCACTCGATGGAGTGGTGGCGGCCCTTCTCGTCGTCCGTAGCTCTCAGTGGGTGGCCCAGTGGTCACTCCCCAGTGGTCACTCCCCAGCGATCACTCCCCCGCGCTCACTCCCCCGCGCTCACCCCTCGGCCGCGAGCTGACCACACGCCGCGTCGATCTCCTGGCCGCGGGTGTCGCGCACCGTGCACGAGACCCCGGCCGCGCGCACGGCGGCGACGAAGGCGTCCTGCTGATGGCGGGGGCTGGCGTCCCACTCGCTGCCCGGCGTCGGGTTGAGCGGGATGAGGTTCACGTGCGCCATGGGCCCGAGACGCTGGGCGAGCAGTCGACCGAGCATCTCGCCCCGCCAGGTCTGATCATTGACGTCACGGATCAACGCGTACTCGATGGACACCCGCCGCCCCGTGGCATCGGCGTAGTGACGGGCCGCGTCCATGACCTCGGAGACCGGCCACCGGTTGTTGACGGGCACCAGGGTGTCCCGGAGTTCGTCGTCCGGGGTGTGCAAGGACACCGCCAGGGTGACCTGGAGCCCCTCCTCTGCCAGCTTGTGGATGGCGGGGACCAGGCCCACCGTCGACACGGTGACCGCGCGTTGCGACAGACCGAATCCCGACGGCGGCGGGGCGATGATGCCTCGCACGGCGGTCATGACGCGCTTGTAGTTGGCGAGCGGCTCCCCCATGCCCATGAACACGACGTTGGACAGTCGCCCCGGCCCGCCCGGGATCTCACCGTCGCGCATGGCGCGGGCGGCGACCCTGACCTGCTCCAGGATCTCGGCTGCCGAGAGGTTGCGTTGCAGACCGCCCTGCCCCGTCGCGCAGAACGGGCACGCCATCCCGCAGCCGGCCTGACTCGAGATGCACACGGTCGCCCGGTCGGGGTAGCGCATGAGAACGCTCTCGACCAACGAACCGTCGTGCAGTTTCCACAGGGTCTTACGCGTGGTGCCCTCGTCGGTGGTGACGTGTCGTAGCGACGAGGTCAGCGAGGGGAACAGTTCTTCTCCGACCTTCTCCCGCAGGCCGGCCGGCAGGTCGGTCATCTCGCGGGTGTCCGCCTCGAGGCGCCCGAAGTACTGGTTGGCCAGCTGCTTGCCGCGGAATGCGGGAACTCCGAGCTCACCCATCGCCGCCTCGCGACCGTCGGCGTCGAGGTCGGCGAAGTGACGAGGGGGCAGCCCTCGGCGGGGGGCGTCAAAAACGAGCGGGAGAGGTTCAGCCATGATGCGGCCATTGTGTCAGAAACGGGCGACCGCAACACATCGCGAGCGGTGCCGTCCGTCGCCGCCAGCGCATACAGTCCAGGTATGGCACAGCGATCACACGACCCGACAGACCGTCGTCACGCCGCCCCCGTCGAGGGGCGCGACGAGATCCCCCTCGAGGACACCCACGCGGACTCCACCCTCGTTCCCGCCGACGAGTCGACCCCTGCGACACGCACCCACGAGCAGGATGCTGTCCCCGATTCGTCGGGGGGACTTCTGGGCTCCGCGTGGGTGGGTCTGGTCCTGGGCGCGCTCGTCACCATCCTGCTGTTGATCTTCATCGCGCAGAACACGACCTCGACCGACGTCCGTTTTCTCGGGTTGGAGTTCACCCTCCCGCTTGGGGTGCTGATCCTCTTCGCCGCGATCGCCGGCGCGTTGATCATGGCCCTGTTCGCCGGCTTCCGGATCCTCCAGCTGCGGATGCGCGCACGCAAGGCGCGCAAACTGACCGCCCGACACTGACGCGCGACCCCCGGCGCGGGTCGGAGGGTCCGCTCACTCCGCGGCTTCGCCCCGTGCCGACGTCACCCGTGCCAACGGAGGTGGTCGACGACTCAGGTCGGCACGACGTAGGTGAAGATGACCCAGACGACCACCGCGGTGGGCAGCACGGAGTCGAGGCGGTCCATGAATCCGCCGTGCCCCGGCAGGAGCGTGCCCATGTCCTTGATTCCGAGGTCCCGCTTCACCTGGGATTCCACCAGGTCGCCCAGCGTCGCGGTGAAGACCGTGAGGACGCCGAGCAACAGGCCCTTCCAGATGCTGTCGTCGAAGAGCAGGGCGACCACGAGTGCGCCACCGACCGTGGCGAACAGGATCGACCCGGCGAATCCCTCCCAGGACTTCTTGGGGCTGATCGCCGGGGCCATGGGGTGCTTACCGAAGAGCACCCCCGCCACGTACCCCCCGACGTCGGAGCACACGACCAGCAGGATGAGGGCCACGACCCGTTGCGCGCCGTAGTCACCGTCCGACAGCATCGCGCCGAGGGCTCCCGGAACCGCGATCCACACCAACACGAACACCGCGACCGACACGTCGCGCATGTAGTTCTTCGGTGCGGTGGTCAGACCGGCCATGAGCAGACGCCAGACCAGGACGACCACGCCGGTGACGGCGAACGCGGCGAACGCGCCTTCCGCCCCGTTGAGGTAACCCGCCCAGACCATGGCCTGCCCGCCTGCGAGCAGCGGGAACAGGGGAAGCGTGAACCGGGCCTGCCGGAGGCGTTTGAAGACCTCCCAGGTGCCGATGGCGACGGCGGCGGCGGCGACCAGGTACCACGCGCGGGGGGTGAAGGCGATACTCGCGATCACGAGCGCGCCCAGGCCGACCCCGACCGGGATCGCCCGGGTCAGGTCACGGCCGGCGCGCGACGGAGGTGCGGCGGCCGCGGCGGTGGGCCCGGGCGGGCCCTGGGGTGCGGGGTCCACGGCATACTCCTCGGTTCTCGGGTGATGGGTGTCGCGGAGGTCAGACCTCCATCAGGTCGCCTTCCTTGGCCTTGACGAGTTCGTCCACCTCGCCGACGAATCGCTGGGTGAGCTTGTCCAGCTCCTTCTCCGCCGCGTTGACCTCGTCCTCGCCGGCCTCGCCGTCCTTGTCGATGCGCTTGAGCTCGTCCATCGCCTTGCGCCGGACGCCCCGGACGGCGATGCGCCCGTCCTCGGCCTTGCCCTTGGCCTGCTTGACCAGATCCCGGCGCCGTTCCTCGGTGAGCTGCGGCACGGTCACGCGGAGGACCTGGCCGTCGTTGGTCGGGTTGACGCCCAGATCCGAGTTGCGGATGGCGTTCTCGATCGGACCGATCTGCGACATCTCGTACGGCTTGATGATGAGCATGCGCGGCTCGGGTGCCGAGATGGTCGCCATCTGGGTGATGGGGGTCATGCTGCCGTAGTACTCACAGAAGACACGGTTGAACATGCCCGGGTTGGCGCGGCCGGTGCGGATGGCCGAGAGCTCGTCGCGAACGTGCTCGATCGCCTTCTCCATCTTGTCCTCGGCCTCGAGCAGAGTGTCGTCGATCATGTCTGTCCCTTTTCGTTGGGGTCGGTGTCGGTGGTCGGGTCGAGGACGTGTCAGGCCGTGCTGGCCACCAGCGTCCCGATCTGCTCACCGGCGACGGCGCGCGCGATGTTGCCCTCGGTGAGAAGGTTGAAGACGAGGATGGGCATGTCGTTGTCCATGCACAGGCTGAACGCGGTGGCATCGGCCACCTTCAGGCCCCGCTCGAGGCATTCCCGGTGTTCGATCCGGCTGAAGAGCTCGGCGTCGGGATTGGTACGGGGATCGTCCGAGTAGACGCCGTCCACCGCCTTGGCCATGAGCAGCACGTCGGCCTTGATCTCCAGTGCGCGCTGGGCTGCGGTGGTATCGGTCGAGAAGTAGGGCATGCCCATCCCTGCCCCGAAGATCACGACGCGGCCCTTCTCCAGATGCCGTTCGGCGCGTAGGGGGATGTACGGCTCCGCGACCTGACCCATGTGGATGGCGGTCTGGACGCGGGTCGACACACCCTCCTGCTCGAGGAAGTCCTGCAGCGCCAGGCAGTTCATGACGGTGCCGAGCATCCCCATGTAGTCGCTGCGCGCCCGGTCGAGCCCTCGCTGCTGCAACTGGGCGCCCCGGAAGAAGTTGCCGCCGCCAATCACGATCGCGATCTGCGCCCCCGTCCGGGAGACATCGGCGATCTGCCGGGCGACGGACTGCACGACGTCCGGGTCGATCCCCACGCCGCCGCCGCCGAACATCTCGCCGCCGAGCTTGAGCATCACACGTTTGTAGCCGTCCCGCGGGTCGGTCATCCCTCTCCTCGTCCCGGGCGGATCCAGCCCGTGTCGCGCGCGTTCACACCCCCGACGTCGATTGGCCGGAGCGGCGTGTGGTCCGTGGTGGGACCGGGTTCATTCTGCCCTATCGCCACGGCCGCCACACTCCAGCCCGCCGGGTACGGGCACACCCGGCCGTACGAACGCCGACGGCGGTACCCGGAGTACCGGGTACCGCCGTCGTTCGGGAACCCGCAACGGCGGGTTCGGGCCGTGGTCAGGCCTGGCCGACCTCGAACCGCAGGAAGGCCGAGACCGAGGCGCCGGCTTCGTCCAGCAGGGCACCGACGGTCTTCTTGTTGTCGGTCACCGACGGCTGGTCGAGCAGGCAAACATCCTTGTAGAAGCCGTTGAGGCGACCCTCGACGATCTTCTGCAGCGCCTGCTCGGGCTTGCCCTCCTCGCGGGCGGTGGCCTCGGCGATCTCGCGTTCCTTGGCGACGATGTCGGCGGGCACCTCCTCGCGGGACACGTACTGGGCCTTCAGAGCGGCGACCTGCATCGCGGCGGAGCGCGCGGCGGCCTCGGCGGCCTCGCCCTCACCGGAGTAGGCGACCATGACGCCGACGGCGGGCGGCAGGTCGGAGGAACGCTTGTGGAGGTAGACGGCCACGGGACCGTCGAGCTTGCCCACACGGCGCAGGACGAGCTTCTCGCCGGACTTGGCGGAGAAGGAGACGACCGAGTCGGCCACGGTGGTGCCGTCGAGCTCGGCGGCGTTCAGCGCGTCGAGGTCGGAGATCCCCTGGGCCGCGGCGACCTCGACGATCTTGTCGGCCAGTGCGATGAACTCGGCGCTCTTGGCGACGAAGTCGGTCTCGGAGTTGAGCTCGATCATGACGCCGTCCTTGATGGCGACCAGGCCCTCGGCCGTGGTGCGCTCGGCGCGCTTGCCCACGTCCTTGGCGCCCTTGATGCGCAGCACCTCGACGGCCTTGTCGAAGTCGCCGTCGGTCTCCTCCAGAGCCTTCTTGCAGTCCATCATCCCGGAGCCGGTGAGCTCACGCAGACGCTTGACGTCGGCAGCGGTGTAGTTCGCCATGGTGGGGCGACCCTCCTTAAAGGGGTTCGTGATCTGTCGGAAAAGTGTTGAAGAGTCGGTCGGCGGGCGATCGCCTCCACCCTAGACGCCGGGGCGTCGGTGGATGGTCCGCCCACCGCCTCCGACACCTCGGGCCCGGCCCCCGGATGATCCCCCTGGGGATCGTGGGCGGCCGGGCCCGACGGTGCTCGAGCTGTGGTGAGGATCAGGCCTCGGTGGCCGGCGCCTCGGAGGTGGCGGCCGCGATCTCCTGGGCGTCGGCCTCGGGGGCCTCGGCCACGGGGGACTCGGTGCCGGTGACCTCGGCGGGTGCCTCGGCACCCTCTGCCGTGGCGGCGCCGGTGACCTGGTCCAGCTGCTCGGTCTCCCACTCGGCGAGCGGCTCGGCCTCTTCGCCGGTGGCCTTGCCGGCCTGCGAGCGGGCCTTGAGGCCCTCCGCGACGGCGGAGGCGATGACGCGGGTCAACACGGTGACCGAGCGGATGGCGTCGTCGTTCGCCGGGATCGGGTAGTCGACGACGTCCGGATCACAGTTGGTGTCGAGCAGCGCGACGACGGGGATGTTCAGCTTGCGGGCCTCGCCGACGGCGATGTGCTCCTTGTTGGTGTCGACGACCCACACCACGGAGGGGACCTTGCTCATGTCACGCATACCGCCGAGCGTGCGCTCGAGCTTGTTCTTCTCACGCGTGAGCATGAGGATTTCCTTCTTGGTGCGACCCTCGAATCCGCCCGACTGCTCCATGGACTCGAGCTCCTTGAGGCGGACGAGCCGCTGGTGCACGGTCTGGAAGTTGGTGAGCATGCCACCCAGCCAACGCTGGTTGACGTACGGCATGCCGACCTTGGCGGCCTCCTCGGCGATGGCCTCCTGGGCCTGCTTCTTGGTGCCGACGAACAGGACGGTGCCGCCGTGGGCGACGGACTCCTTGACGAACTCGTACGCCTGGTCGATGTACGTCAGGGTCTGCTGCAGGTCGATGATGTAGATGCCGTTGCGGTCGGTGAAGATGAACCGACGCATCTTCGGGTTCCAGCGGCGGGTCTGGTGGCCGAAGTGGGCACCTGCGTCGAGCAGTTGCTTCATGGAGATGACTGCCATGATGGGTTGAGGGCTCGTCCGGCTTGGAAGCAGCCGGACCGCGAGGCCCTCGTCCTCGCTTTCTGTGTATCGGGTTCCGCCCACGAGCCGGGTGGCCGCGGGCCCTGGTGTCCGCGCCGGGCCGGACCCCCGTCGGGCGGGGGCACCTGCTGGTCCGGCGTCCGGGGGGCCGGGGCTCGTAGCCCCGGGGCCCGGATGCGACTCCCGGGAACCGGGCTGCCGCAGGACACGCGAAGTCGATCGACGCAGAGTCGACCGCACCGGAAGCATAACCCCTCCGGCGCGCCCCTCCAAGGCGGCCCACCCGACCGGTATCCGGGCACCGCACACCGCGGTCGTGGCTCCGCCCGTGCGCGGGGGCTCCCGGGAGTGCCGGTGCACGTCTGGTCTGGGGATGGTCGTCCATTATGTCCACAGGTGCCGATCTCCCGTGGCGAACGCGGGGTGCGTGCGGTGGACTCGCGGTATGCAGTCACTCCGGATCGGTCGCCGTCGGCTCCGCAACCTGGCTTGTGCCGGCGCGGCCGCGGGGGTCCTCGCCGTCGGCCCCGTGGCCGACGCCGCGCCGGCCGGGT
>NZ_JAALDN010000301.1 GCF_014144855.1 Dietzia maris
GCGCCGGCCGGGCAGCGGCACGGCCTCGTCGTCGTCGGGCCCTCCCGACCCGGCGCGGGCGACGCGCAGACCATCACCATCGCCGCCGTCGGCGGAGCCTCCGGACACCTCGACCTCGCGAACATCGGGCCGGACGACGAGCAGGCGCTGCGCGCCTGGCTGGCCGACGACGCGGTATCCAAGGCGGTCCACGACGCCAAGGCCGCCACGCACGCACTGACGGGACGCGGGCTCCGGTTGGGCGGGGTGACCATGGACGTGGCCCTGGCCGCCTACCTGGTGCGACCCGGACAACGCAGCTACGGACTGGCGGAGCTGTTCCAACGTCACCTACAGCGCGAACTGCCCGAGGCTGAGGCGGGGGACAAGCAACTGTCCCTGCTCGACGATGTCGATGACGCCGAGACTGAGCAGAAGAACGCCGACGCCGCCGCGACCCGCGCCCGCGCGGTGGTCGATCTCGCGGAGCGGCTGGACGTGGAACTGGAGCAGGTGCACGGGGCGCGCCTGATGGCGGAGATGGAACTGCCGCTCGTGCCGGTGCTGGCGCGGATGGAATCGATCGGGATCGCGGTGGACGGCAACGCCCTGGACGGGTTAAGGGACGACTTCGCCGACCGCGGGCGACAGGCGGCCGACGCCGCCTACGCCGCGATCGGCGGCGAACAGATCAACCTCGGCTCGCCCAAGCAGTTGCAGGTCGTGCTGTTCGAGACCCTCGGCATGCCCAAGACCAAGAAGACCAAGACCGGGTACACCACAGACGCCAAGGCGCTGGAAGAACTGCTCACCAAGGAGACGGGCGACACCCCGGGACGGGCGTTCCTCGAGGCACTACTGCTGCACCGCGAGACCACCAAGATGCGGACCACGGTCGAGGGGCTCATCAAGACCATCGGTGACGACGGGCGTATCCACACCACGTTCAACCAGACCGTGGCCGCGACCGGCCGACTTTCCTCGACGGACCCCAATCTGCAGAACATCCCCGTGCGCACCGAGGACGGTCGACGCATCCGCGAGTCGTTCGTCGTGGGTGAGGGTTACGACTGTCTTCTCACCGCCGACTACAGCCAGATCGAGATGCGGGTGATGGCACACCTGTCCGGCGACGCCGGGCTCATCGAGGCGTTCCGGACAGGGGAGGACCTGCACTCGTTCGTGGGCTCGCGCGCGTTCGGCGTGCCGATCGACGAGGTCACCCCGGAGCTCCGTCGCCGGGTCAAGGCCATGAGCTACGGGCTGGCCTACGGGCTCAGCGCGTTCGGCCTCGCCGCCCAGCTCGGGATCAGCCAGGGTGAGGCCAAGGATCAGATGGAGGCCTACTTCTCCCGCTTCGGCGGCGTGCGCGACTACCTGCGCGCAGTGGTCGAACAGGCCCGCCGTGACGGCTACACGGAGACACTGTTCGGGCGGCGTCGCTACCTGCCCGAGCTCAACTCGGACAACCGGCTCAAGCGGGAGAACGCCGAGCGTGCCGCGCTCAACGCACCCATCCAGGGCACGGCCGCCGACATCATCAAGGCGGCCATGCTCAAGGTCGACGCGGACCTCACCGAACGGCGGCTGAAGAGCCGCCTTCTGCTCCAGGTCCACGACGAACTCGTGCTCGAGGTGGCGGAGGGCGAACTCGACGAGGTCCGGGACCTGGTCGTGGACCGCATGTACTCGGCCATCGAGCTCGACGTCCCGCTGGACGTCTCGACCGGAACCGGTCCGGACTGGGACTCGGCGGCGCACTGAGCGTCCCGTTGACCTCCCGGGCGGCAGCCGACCTGTACCCTAAGTTCATTTCAGATTCGGCTCCACGACGCCTGAAAGGGCACCCCATGACGCTCACCTCCCGGCGCGGACTGCGCGCCGCCATGGTCCTGACCGCCACCGCGGCCCTCGCGCTGACCGGTTGCACCACCAACACCGAGGGACCGCAGGACTCCGGGGAGCCTCGTGACGAGGTGTCTCTCGAGACCGACGAGGAGATCGCCGCGCTCGTCCCGGCCGAGATCCGGGACAAGGGCGCCATCGTGATCGGCACCAATCCGCCGTACGCGCCCAACGAGTTCAAGAACGAGAGCGGCGAGATCGTCGGCTTCGACATTGACGTATTGACCGCCGCCGCCCAGCTGATGGGGCTTCGCGCGGAGTTCCGCGAGTCCGACTTCGAGAAGATCATCCCGGCGATCGAGGGCGGCACCATGGACATGGGAGCCTCGTCGTTCACCGTCAACGACGAGCGGCTCCAGACCGTCGACTTCGTCACCTACTTCGAGGCCGGCATCCAGTGGGCAGCCGCCGCCGGCAACGACGTCGACCCCGATGACGCCTGCGGCCTGAACGTCGCCGTCCAGCGGACCACGGTCTCCGACCAGGAGGACGTGCCCGCCCGCAGCGAGGCCTGCGTCGCGGCCGGGAAGCCCGCGATCGAGAAGGTCCAATTCGATTCCCAGGACGAGGCCTCGACCGCCGTGGCGCTCGGCAAGGTCGACGCGATGTCCGCCGACTCGCCCATCTCCGCCTACGCGGTCAAGCAGTCCGAGGGCAAGATGCAGCTCGTCGGCGATGTGTTCGACTCCGCCCCCTACGGCTGGCCCGTCCGCAAGGACTCGGAACTCGCCGCCGCCCTCGAGGCTGCCGCCGACAAGCTCATCGAGACCGGCGACTTCGAGACGATCGCCCAGAACTGGGGCCTCGAGGCCGGTCTCATCGATGACGCCGAGATCCGGAAGGGCTGAGTGACCGGTAGGTGAGTACCGCGCAGAAGGGGGCGGACGCCCCCGCGGCGGAGGCCCCAGAACCGATCCGGGCGGTGCCTCTCCGGCACCCGTGGCGCTGGGTGTCGGCGACCGTCGTACTGGTCCTGGTGTTCCTGTTCATCTGGGGCGCGGCGACCAACCCGGCCTACGGGTGGGACACCTACGCCCGCTACCTGTTCGACACCAGGTTCGGCATGGCCGTGTTCTACACGATCGCGCTGACGCTGCTGTCGATGATCCTCGCCGTGGTTCTCGGCGTTATCCTCTCGGTGATGCGGATGAGCAGCAACCCCGTGCTCAAAGCAGTCGCCTGGGTGTACTTGTGGATCTTCCGCGGGACGCCGATCTACGTGCAGCTGCTGTTCTGGGGCCTGATCTTCACCCTGTACCGCCAGATACAGT
Organism: Dietzia maris; assembly: GCF_014144855.1. Taxonomy (GTDB): domain Bacteria; phylum Actinomycetota; class Actinomycetes; order Mycobacteriales; family Mycobacteriaceae; genus Dietzia; species Dietzia kunjamensis. The sequence continues at coordinate 3,156 of NZ_JAALDN010000301.1, forward strand.
TCGGGATCCCGTTCACCGACCTGCAGTTCGTCCGGTTCGACGACACGATGGTCCTGTACTCGGCGTTCTGGCTGGCCGTGGTGGGCCTGGCCATGAACGAGGCCGCGTACATGGCGGAGATCGTCCGCGCGGGCATCTCGTCGGTTCCCGAGGGGCAGGCCGAGGCCTCGACCGCGCTGGGGATGACGTGGGGCCAGACGATGCGTCGGACCATCCTGCCGCAGGCGATGCGGGTCATCATCCCGCCGACGGGCAACGAGTTCATCTCGATGCTCAAGACCACCTCACTCGTCGTGGCGATCCCGTTCTCCGGTGAGCTCTACGGGCAGGCGCGCGACATCTCCGGCGTCAACTTCCAGCCCATCCCGCTGCTGCTGGTGGCCGCCACGTGGTACCTGGTCATCACCAGCGTGCTCATGGTGGGTCAGCACTACCTCGAGAAGCGCTTCTCCCGCGGCGCCACCCGGAGGCTCACCGGCCGGCAACTGCGCGCACTCGCCGATGCGGACGGGCTCACGCCGTCCGCCCTCGCCGCTGTCAAGGGCACCGATCAGTCGGGAGGGCTGGCATGACGTCGATGGTCAGGGCCGAGCAGGTCTGTAAAAACTTCGGGTCGCTGCGCGTCCTCAAGGGCATCGACCTCGAGGTCGCCGCCGGTGAGGTGCTGTGCCTGGTGGGGCCCTCCGGATCGGGCAAGTCCACCTTCCTCCGGTGCATCAACCACCTGGAGCGGGTCGACGCCGGCAGGCTCTACGTCGACGGCGAGCTGGTGGGCTACCGGGAGAAGGGTGACAAGCTCTACGAGATCTCCCCGAAGCAGGCCGCCCGCCAGCGACGGGACATCGGCATGGTGTTCCAGCACTTCAATCTGTTCCTCCACCGCACCGCCCTCGAGAACGTCATCGAGGCGCCGATGTTGGTCAAGGGCCAGTCGCGTGGGGAGGCCACCGAGCGGGCCCGCGGCCTGCTCGCGAAGGTGGGTCTCGCCGCCAAGGCCGATGCCTACCCGGCCCAGCTGTCCGGCGGGCAGCAGCAGCGCGTGGCGATCGCCCGGGCCCTGGCCATGGACCCCAAACTGATGCTGTTCGACGAGCCGACCTCGGCCCTCGACCCCGAGCTGGTCGGGGAGGTCCTCGGCGTGATGCGCGATCTCGCGGACGCGGGGATGACCATGGTCGTGGTCACCCACGAGATGGGGTTCGCCCGGGAGGTCGCCGACACGGTGGCGTTCATGGACGACGGTGTCGTGGTGGAGTCCGGCACACCCGCGGACGTTCTCACCTCGCCGTCCCACCAACGGACCAAGGACTTCCTGTCCAAGATCCTGTGACGCCGGGGCGGGTCCGGCGAGAGGGTGGGTCAGGAGAGCGTGGCCACGAAGATCGCCGTGCCGGGGAAGATCCCGCCACGCAGCGGGCTCCATTGCCCCCACTCCCGGTCCAGCCACTCCGGCCACTCCGGCTCGATGAGGTCCTGCACCACGAACCCGGCGGCGACCAGTTCGCGGATCCGGTCGCCCACCGTCCTGTGGTGCTCGACATAGGTCAGCTCGCCGTCGTCGTACTCGGTGTACGGCGAGCGGTCGAAGTAGGGGAACACGGCCAGTAGACCCTCCGGGCCCGGATCGTCGCGGAAGATCCACCGCATGGGGTGGTTGACCGAGAAGACGAACCGGCCGCCCGGTCGCAGGACGCGCGCCGCCTCCGCCATCACGCCCGCGGAGTCCGCCACGAACGGGATGGCTCCGAACGCCGAAAACGCGACATCGAAACTGCCGTCCGCGAACGGCAGCCGGCCGGCGTCGGCCTGGATCAGGGGTACGGTCGCCGCCGGGCCCGTCGCCCGGCTCGCAGCCTCAGCCCCCACACGGAGCATCCCGGCCGAGAGGTCGACGGCCACGGCACGGGCGCCCCGGCCGGCGATCCACCGGGAGCACGGAGCCGACCCCGACCCGATCTCGAGCACGTCGCGGCCCTCCAGGTCACCGAGCAGGTGCCAGTCACCTTCGTGCAGGCCCTCGGGGCACCAGACGAACTCGCCGTCGGCGGAGTGGGCGCCGAGGAACTCGCCGTGGTGATGGTGGTAATCCGTCGCCTCCGAGTCCCACCACATCCGTGAGGCTCGGACCGACTCTCCATGTCCTGGGGGGTTTGTGGACGTCACGTGTGAAGCGTACAGTTGACGGTCGCGTGCGTACGCGCTCGCTTTCTTCCCGTCCGCTACGATTCCTATCCACTCCGGAGCACCCCACCATATGACCACCAACACCACGTCCCCGCAGGTAGCCGTCAACGACATCGGCTCCGCTGAGGACTTCCTCGCCGCAATCGACGCCACGATCAAGTACTTCAACGATGGTGACATCGTCGAGGGCACGATCGTCAAGGTCGATCGTGACGAGGTCCTGCTCGACATCGGCTACAAGACCGAGGGCGTCATCCCCTCGCGCGAGCTCTCCATCAAGCACGATGTCGACCCGGGTGAGGTCGTCGAGGTGGGCGATGAGGTCGAGGCCTTGGTCCTGACCAAGGAGGACAAGGACGGCCGTCTGATCCTGTCCAAGAAGCGCGCACAGTACGAGCGCGCCTGGGGCACGATCGAGGAGCTCAAGGAGAAGGACGAGGCCGTCAAGGGCACCGTCATCGAGGTCGTCAAGGGTGGCCTCATCCTCGACATCGGTCTCCGTGGCTTCCTCCCCGCCTCGCTGGTGGAGATGCGCCGCGTCCGTGACCTCCTGCCCTATGTGGGTCAGGAGCTCGAGGCCAAGATCATCGAGCTGGACAAGAACCGCAACAACGTGGTGCTCTCGCGCCGTGCATGGCTCGAGCAGACCCAGTCGGCCGTGCGCTCCGAGTTCCTGCACCAGCTGCAGAAGGGCCAGGTCCGCAAGGGCGTCGTGTCCTCGATCGTCAACTTCGGTGCCTTCGTGGACCTCGGCGGGGTCGACGGTCTCGTCCACGTCTCCGAGCTGTCCTGGAAGCACATCGATCACCCGTCCGAGGTCGTCGAGGTGGGCCAGGAGGTCACCGTCGAGGTCCTCGACGTCGACCTGGACCGCGAGCGCGTCTCGCTGTCGCTCAAGGCCACGCAGGAGGATCCGTGGCGGCACTTCGCCCGGACCCACGCGATCGGTCAGATCGTCCCGGGCAAGGTCACCAAGCTCGTGCCGTTCGGCGCCTTCGTGCGTGTCGACGAGGGCATCGAGGGCCTGGTCCACATCTCGGAGCTGGCCGAGCGCCACGTCGAGGTCCCGGACCAGGTCGTCACGGTCAACGACGACGCCATGGTCAAGGTCATCGACATCGACCTCGACCGTCGTCGTATCTCGCTCTCGCTCAAGCAGGCGGACGAGGACTATGCTGAGGAGTTCGACCCGTCGAAGTACGGCATGGCCGACAGCTACGACGAGGCCGGCAACTACATCTTCCCCGAGGGCTTCGATCCCGAGACCAACGAGTGGCTCGAGGGCTTCGAGAAGCAGCGCGAGGAGTGGGAGAACCGCTACGCGGAGGCCGAGCGTCGCCACAAGATGCACACGGCCCAGATCGAGAAGGGTCGGGCCGCTGCTGCGGAGGCCGCCGAGGCCGCCCCGACCAACTACTCGTCGGAGTCCACCCCGTCGTCGCGTCCGGCTGCGGCGGAGGCCGCTCCGGCCGAGTCCACCGGCGGTTCGCTGGCCTCGGACGAGCAGCTGGCCGCCCTGCGCGCGAAGCTCGCCGGAGGCGAGTGATCGCACAGTAGGCATCTGAGAGCGGCCCCGCACCGGTATCCGGTGCGGGGCCGCTCCGTCTATCCCCGGTGCGCTCCGGTGGCGGTGGCCCGTCTGTGACGTGCGCAGTGCGGAAGTGCCGCCTTGCGCGCCGGACGGGTGAGCACCCTTGGCGATGCGAGCTCCCGGGTTTGGCTGGTGGCGCGTCATGCCGGGGGCGAGGAGGCCGCCCGCACCGACCGTCCCGCTCCCGGGTCATCGCGGTGGATGTCGGATCGGGTGAGATCGGGGCGGTGACCACCCTGCTTCGCATCCCCGACGGACTCACGGGCGTCGGCGGGGGTGTGCCCGACGCGCGGGAGTGGCGCGCAGCGATCGATCAACGACCGGGCGGTTCGACGATCGGCTCGGCGACGGCGGGCTCGGCCTCCGCGATCTCCTCGAGGCGTTCCTCGTCGATCACACCGCGGTCGTCGATGGCTCCGGACTCCGCCGCGGTACTGACCGTGACACGGGACTCCACGGTGGTCCGGGGGTCCGCGTCCGGAGCGGCGAAGTCGAACTCGTCGAGGTCGGTGCGAAGTAGGAAGACGTTGTACGCGTCCCAGGTGGAGAGCGTGTAGTACAGGTACCGGCTGTCGTTGTCCGTGGTGAAGGGATGGATCATCGGTGCGTAGCCGTTCGGGAACATGCTTCGATCGACGATGGTCTGTGGCTCGGACCACGGTCCCCAGGGGCTCTCCGACACCCGCATGGAGACGACGCCCGTCGGCGAGGGCGTCATGGCGATGTACTTGTCCAGGTGCTCGTTGTACTGCACCGAGAGTTCCTCGACGCGTGCCGGGATGACGTCGTACCCGGTCGGCTCGTCGGTCCAGCCCGCGCCCGGACCCGCGTACCACTCGTACGCGGCGGGGTCCTCGATCTGCCCGATCGGAACCCGAGTGAGCATCGCAGGACCCTGACGACCGGACGGGGTCACGTACTCATAGAGATGACCAGCGTCGAGGAGGAACGCACTCATCTGCGCTCCGTACCAGCGGTCTCCGTCCACCGGCGGCAGGGTCTCGCTGTCCGGAGCGGGTTCGAACTGAACTGTCGGGTTCCATCCGGTGAAATCCGTGACGCGCCGCATCGTCTCGGTGAGCACCGTCCACGATTCGCCGTCGTCCGTGGACTTCACCAGTGCGGAGTAGTTGGTGTTCCAGCCGCCAGGCGCGTTCCAGTCCCGCACGGACATGACCCGCATGTACATGTCATCACCGGTGCTGATCGCGGCGGTCGGGATGACGGTGACCTCGCCGGCCCCGTTGGACTGGTGCGCACCCTGGACGAGTGCCGTGGCCTTCCCTTGTGGATCGGAGGGGACCGCCCTGAGGACGTCCATCCCGTTCTCGGGGCTCCCGCCGGCGGTGGCGAGCATGACGTTGGAGCGCCACTGGTTGCCTGTGGGAGTGCAGTCTCCGAAGGTGTCGCCGAACAGGGCCATGGTCTCGCCATCGTGGGTGAAGGTGATCCCGAGGTCTGTGCCGTGGATGTCGTACAGCTCGTCGGTCTTCGCGGGGCTGGTCGGCCCGGTAACCAGCTGGCGTACGGACGTGGCGCCCTTGAGGACCGGGATGGTGCCGTCGGCCCCGGTGACCCATCGGGGGAATCGGCGGACCGAGGATGCGGTGGCGTCGAGCACCGAGTTGGTCGCGTTCGCGAGCGATCCGGTGACGGGGAAGGGGCCGAGGGAACCCGGGGGGATGTTCCCGAAGAAGCTGTTGCACGGACCGCTCTCGCCGAGCAGTGAGCCGGTCGAGCCCGAGGACCCGGTCGACCCGGTCGACCCGGAGGAACCGGTGGACCCGGTCGACCCGGTCGAACCGGTGGAACCGGTGGAGTCTGCGGACTGGGCGGCTGCGTGGGCGGGAGCCACCGTGATCGCCAGTGCTACAACGAGAGGCAACGCAGAGAGTAGACGTGGCACAGAGTTAATCCGGTTCACACGTGAGACCCTACCTACGTCGCTCGGACCGGCACGCCTTTCGGTCACCTAGACTCCACGTCATGCTGATGGTGGGTCTGACCGGTGGGATCGGTGCCGGCAAGTCGACGGTGACGGCGGTGCTCGCGGAGGCGGGGGCGGTGATCGTGGACGCGGACCTCATCGCCCGCGAGGTCGTCGAACCGGGTTCCCCCGGGTTGGCGATGCTCGTCGCCGAATTCGGCGAGGACATCCTGGGGCCGGACGGTGCACTCGACCGCGCCGCCCTCGCCGCCCGCGCCTTCGTCGACGCGGAGCGGACCGCGGCCCTCAACGCCATCACCCATCCGCTGATCGGGGAGCGGACCGCCGAGCTGTTCGGCTCGGCGCCGGAGGACGCGATCGTCGTGCACGACATGCCGCTCCTCGTGGAGGGCGGGATGACACCCGGCTACCACCTGGTGATCGTCGTAGACACCCCGGAGGAGATCCGGTTGCAGCGGTTGGTGGAGTTCCGGGGGATGCCGGAGGACGACGCCCGCGCCCGCATGTCGAGGCAGGCCACCGATGAGGCCCGCCGGGCCGCCGCGGACGTGGTGATCGACAACTCCGGGGACCGGCAGACCGCCGTGGACCTCACCAGCGCCCTGGTCGAGGTCCGCCTCCGCCCGTTCGAGCACAACCTGCGCACCGGGACCCCCGTGGTGGGCGACCGCACCGTCGTCCCGTTCCGGCCCGAGTGGGCAGGCGAGGCGGAGCGGGCGTGCGGGCGCCTGCGTCACGTGGTGGGGAAGATCGCCACCCGGATCGACCACGTCGGTCCGACCGCGGTCGAGGGACTGGACGCGCCCGACGTCATCGATCTGCAGGTGACGGTGCGGGACGCGGCAGCGGTCGAGGTCGCCCTGCGCACGCTCACCGAGGCGGGATACGTGCGTGATCGGTCGAGCGAACGGCCGTTGCTGCACTGGTGCGACCCCGCCAGGCCGCTGGAGGTGTCGATCCTGGCAGAGGACGACCCCGAGCACGAGTTCTCGCTACTCATGGCCGAGGTGATCGGCGCGGACCCCGACGCACGGGCCGAGTACGCGGAGATCCTGCGTCGCGCGGACCGCGAGGAGACGCGTCAGTGGGAGCGCACCCTGAGCGAGGCCGTGCTGCGGGGGCGGTAGCGCCGACCGGGGGCGGGTCCGCAGCCCCGCCCCCGGCCGGGTCTCACTCGGTCGGGACCACCCCGTCGACCAGCTCGGAGACCGGCACCTGTCGCACGACCTCGGTCGGCGCCGGCTGAGAGCTGGCCCGGCGCAGGTTCGGGTCGGGGAACACCTCCGACAGCCGGGTGCGCACGAGGAAGACGTTGTAGGCGTTCCAGGTGGTGACGAGGTAGTAGAGGTCCTCGCCCTGCGCCCACGGGTGCATGAACGCCCCGTAGACGCCGGGCAGCACCGAATAGTCCACCAGCGTGGTGGCGGAACTCCACGGCCCCTCGGGGCGGTCGGCGGTGCGGAGGACCACCGAGTCGTACCCCTGTGAGTACATCGCGGTGTACTTCCCGAGGTACTCGTTGTACATGGTCGATATCTCGCTCGCCGGGGCGGGCAGGACCCGCTCGGCGGCGCCGACATCGGACACCCATGCCGAGCCGTTCCAGTACTCGTACGCCTCGGGGGCGAGGACGCCCGCGGCGGGCGGGGTGGCGGATCCGTCGAGCTCGTCCGCGGTCGGGGAACCGGCGAGCGGAACGCGTGCGACGACCGCCCCGCCCTGTCGCCCGGAGGGGGTGAGGTACTCGTACAGGTGCGTGTCCGTCTTGAGGAACGAGCTCATCTGGGAGCCGCGCCACGCAGGATCCACGGCCGGGGCTCCGGCGCCGAGGGGGACCGTGTCGGTGATGGGGCGGGCCAGAGAGGGGACGACGGCCCAGTTCTCGCCGTTGTCCGTCGAGTACGCCATCCCCGAGTAGTTGGTGGTCCACGATCCGGGTTGGCCCCAGTGGGCCACGGACATGAACCGCAGGTACTGGACACCCTCGACGGAGATGCCCGAGGTCGGGATGATCGTGACCTCACCGGGCAGCCCCGATCGCGGGACCAGCGACTTGGCGAGACCGTCGGTTCCCATGGCGGCGGAATCGATGGTGATGCCATCGGTCAGATCGGTGTCGGCGGAGCGGAACAGGACGTTGGAACGCCACTGGTTGCCGGGCACCGTGCAGTCGCCCATCGTGTCGCCGAACGCCATCAGGACCTGTGGGTCGGCGGGATCACCGTTGTCCCACATGATGCCCAGGTCCGTTCCGGCCACGCCGAACCGGTTGACGGAATCGCCGGGACTCGTGGGCCCGGTGACGAGCTGTTCGAACCGGGTGGGTCCACGCAGGACGGGTACCGTGCCCTCCTCTCCGGTGATCCACGGGGGCATCCCGTAGACCGACCCGATCATCGGATCGAGCGAGCCGGATAAACCGTTGCCCAGGGAGCCGGTCTCCAACTGCTGGACCAGCGATCCCGAACGGTCGGCGGAGCCCAGCGCGCGGGAGGCGGAGCCCAGCGACCCGGAGCCACCGGAGGACCCGAGCGAACCGAGGGAACCGGTGCCCATACCGGCCCCGGTCCGGTTCTCCAGCAGGGAACCGAAGTTGCCGAACATCTCGCTGCACGGGCCGGCAGCGGCGGTTCCGGCTCCGACCGTGCCGAGGGTCACGACCGACGCGGCGGCCGTGATCGACGCGACGACGACCGAGCTCAGGCGGCGGGGGAGAGGTCGGGTCATGTCACGCCTCCGGGATGGGCCGACGCTCGACCAGGACGGTCTCGCCGGTGTCCGCCGGGTCCGGGGTGTTGCGGGTCCAGCTGTCGTCGGTCGTCCGCATCCGCGACCGGGCGTCGGGAAGGGTCCGCGGCGGGATCTGGGTGAGGTCGGTCCTCATGAGGAAGACGTTGTAGGCGTCCCAGGTGGACATGGTGAAGTACAGGTCCTCGCCGCGAGTCTCCACGGCGGGGCTCCACGGGTGGACGAAGGCGCCGTAGAGGGTCGGGACGTGCTGGTACGAGAGCAGGATGTCCTCACCCGACCACGGGCCCCAAGGGGTGGCGGACTGGGCCATGACGATGTTGTTGGCGCGGTTGTTGTACAACGCGATGAAGCGACCCAGGTGCGCACTCCAGGACACCGACAACTCGCTCACGGCCGAGTTGACCGTCGGAGCGCCGAGCACCGGCACGGCGTCGCGGTGATCGACGACCCAGTCGCCGCCGTCCCAGAAGCGGTAGGCCGCCATCTCCTCGATCCGGTTCTCGGGGACCCGCGCGAGCCGTGCGGACCCGCTCCGACCGGACGGTGTGAGGTACTCGTAGACGTACCCGTCGTGCTTGAGGAACGCGCTCATCTGCCCGGCGGTGTGGGTGGTGGACTCCGGGCCCAGGTCGACCGGGAGGGGCATCGGTGCGGTACCCCGCCGGGCGGTATCGCGTACGGGGACCCAGTTCTCGCCGTTGTCCGTCGACCGGGCGAGAGCGGAGTAGTTGGTGGTCCACTCGCCGGGCGAGCCCCACCGTTCAACGGACATGTACCGCAGGTACTGGGTGCCGCCCACCTCGACGCCGGCGGTGGGGATCACCGTGGTCTCGTCGGGGTGGCCGGTGCGGGGGAGGATCGACTTCGCCATCCCGGGCCGCTCCATCGGCGCGTCGGTGATGCGCATCCCGTCGTTCAGTGTGCGGTCGCCGGATCGGAAGAGGATGTTGCTGCGCCACTGGTCACCGGGCTCGTCACAGTCGCCCATCGTGTCCCCGAGGGCCATCATCATCTGCGGATCCGAGGCGTCGCCGTTGTCCCAGAGGATTCCCAGGTCGGTGCCGGAGATGCCGAATCTGTCTACCGTGTCGTTGGGGCTGGTGGGTCCCGTCAGCAACTCGACCGTGGTGGTCCGGCCCCGGAGAACCGGGATGTACCCGTTCCCGCCGTCGGCCCACGGGGTGGCGGGCGCGGACGTGGGCGCCCCCAGAGACCCCGAGAGGGAGCCCGACCCGCCCGCGGTGCCGCCGGCCGGGGGCCACGGGTCACACGGTGCGGCCGTGGCGACCGGTGCGAGGAGGGTGAGGGCCCCCGCCGCGAGAGAGGCGGCGGCGACCGCCGTGATCGGCCGACGCGCGTCGTCAGGGCGGGCGGTACGACGACGAAGTGGGCTGCGGGCCATGGGGTTCTCCAGACGACATGACAGGGACGGTGAGGGGCTGCTCACTCCTACGGTAGTTGGCACCCCTGACATCCGCTGCGGCGACACCGGTGGGCGGGGGTGAACGGCTGCTCGTACGCTGGTGGTATGGCTTTCGCGACAGAGATCCCCGACGACGGGGTCCCCGCCGACCCGACAGTGCTCTCGTACTCGGAGTTCCGACCGATCGGCGATGTCGAACGAAGTGCGACCCGCTTCGAGGTCGTCAGTGAGTTCACCCCGTCGGGCGACCAGCCCACGGCGATCGCGGAACTGACCGAACGCCTCGCACGCGGGGAGCGCGACGTCGTACTGCTCGGTGCGACCGGCACCGGCAAGTCGGCGACCACCGCCTGGCTCATCGAGAAGGTGCAGCGGCCGACCCTGGTGATGGCGCCCAACAAGACGCTCGCCGCGCAGCTGGCCAACGAGTTGCGCGAGATGCTGCCCAACAACGCGGTCGAGTACTTCGTCTCCTACTACGACTACTACCAACCGGAGGCGTATATCGCCCAGACGGACACCTTCATCGAGAAGGACTCGTCCATCAACGACGACGTGGAGAGGCTCCGGCACTCCGCGACGTCGTCCCTGTTGTCCAGGCGCGACGTCGTCGTCGTCAGTTCGGTCTCGTGCATCTACGGTCTCGGCACACCCCAGTCCTACCTCGACAGGTCGGTGGCGCTGGCCGTCGGGCAGGAGGTCGACCGCGACCAGTTGCTCCGGCTGCTCGTGGATGTCCAGTACGAGCGCAACGACGTGTCCATGACCCGGGGCACGTTCCGGGCGAAGGGCGACACCGTCGACATCATCCCCACCTACGAGGAACTCGCTGTTCGCATCGAGTTCTTCGGGGACGAGATCGACGCGCTGTACTACATCCACCCGCTGACCGGTGACGTCGTGCGCAGGGTCGACGAGGTGCGGATCTTCCCGGCCACCCACTACGTCGCCGGTCCCGAGAGGATGGCCAAGGCGATCGCCTCCATCGAGGCCGAGCTGGAGGAGCGCCTGGCGGAGCTGGAGAACCAGGGCAAACTGCTCGAGGCGCAGCGGCTGCGCATGAGGACGTCCTACGACATCGAGATGATGCAGCAGGTGGGCTTCTGCTCCGGTATCGAGAACTACTCGCGGCACATCGACGGTCGGCCGGCGGGCAGTTCGCCGGCCACGCTCATCGACTACTTCCCCGAGGACTTCCTCACGGTGATCGACGAGTCCCACGTGACCGTGCCGCAGATCGGCGCCATGTACGAGGGCGACGCCTCCCGCAAACGCAATCTCGTCGACTTCGGGTTCCGCCTGCCGTCCGCCCTGGACAACCGTCCCCTGACCTGGGAGGAGTTCTCCGGCCGGGTGGGTCAGACCGTCTACCTCTCCGCCACGCCCGGCCCCTACGAGATGGGGCGCGCCGGTGGGGAGTTCGTCGAACAGGTCATCCGGCCGACCGGGCTCGTCGACCCGAAGATCGTGGTCAAGCCCACCAAGGGGCAGATCGACGACCTGATCGGGGAGATCCGTCAGCGCGCCGAACGCGACGAGCGGGTGTTGGTGACCACGCTGACCAAGAAGATGTCGGAGGACCTCACGGACTACCTGCTCGAGTTGGGGATACGGGTTCGGTACCTCCACTCGGAGATCGACACCCTCCAGCGGGTGGAGCTGCTCCGGGATCTCCGGCGCGGGGAGTACGACGTCCTGGTCGGCATCAACTTGCTCCGGGAGGGACTGGACCTGCCGGAGGTCTCGCTCGTGGCGATCCTGGACGCCGACAAGCAGGGTTTCCTCCGCTCGGCCACCTCGCTCATCCAGACAATCGGCCGTGCGGCCCGCAACGTCTCCGGTGAGGTCCACATGTACGCGGACTCGGTCACCGAGGCCATGCGGCAGGCCATCGACGAGACCGATCGCAGGCGTGAGAAGCAGGTCGCGTACAACACCGAGCACGGCATCGACCCGCAGCCGCTCCGCAGGAAGATCGCCGACATCCTCGACCGGGTCGGAGAGGAACACGGGGACGACGCGGATCCCAGGGCACGACCGGAGCTCGTGGGCGCCCGGGCGGCCGACGGGTCGGCGCGACCCCGAAAGGAGCTGGAGAAGCTCATCGAGGAGATGACCGAGCAGATGATGTCCGCGGCCACCGACCTGAGATTCGAGCTTGCGGGGAGGCTCCGGGACGAGATCGCCGAACTGCGTAAGGAACTCAAGGGGATGCGTGAGGCCGGGGTCGACTAACCTGGGCCGCTTTTTCCCGCGTTTACCCCGCCCGTCGGCGGCGTCCTCGGACTACTCTGGGTGAAACGTGTTCCCTAGGAGAGGAAGCAAATGAGCGCCTACACCAGAGTGGTGGTGGGAACCGACGGTTCCGAGTCGTCCTACCGCGCCGTCGATCGCGCCGCGCAGCTGGCCGCCGACGCCTCGGCGGACCTCGTGATCGCCTGCGCCTACGTGCCCGCCGATCCGCGTTCGGTCAGCCAGGCCGCGGATCAGCTCGGTGACGACGCCTACCAGATCCGCGGGGACAATCCTGCCGAGGACATCGTCCGCGGCGCCAGGGACCGGGCCCAGAAGGCCGGAGCGACCAAGATCGAGGCGCGCACCGTGAAGGGGGCGCCCGTCGAATCGCTCATCAAGCTGGCCGACGACGTGGGGGCCGACC
>NZ_JAALDN010000302.1 GCF_014144855.1 Dietzia maris
AGCCGGCATCCGCTCCCGCGCATGGCGCCCTGCTCGCGCGGATGGACGCGCCGGCGACCGCCGCCCCCGGGGAGGGCGTCTGGCCTGCGCATCTGTTCACGCGAGACGCCATCGTGACGGGCGGCGGCAGGCGGCTGCGGCCGGCGGCTCGAAAAAAATTCCGGGCCGGACCCATCCGGATCACGGGGGGCGGCGAAGCACTGGTGACCCACCGCACAGAGCCCCACACCACAGGGGCTCCACCGAAAGGACAGCACAATGGGCATCACGATCTCCCGCCGAGTCGCCTCGATCGCCGCAGCCGCCGCGGTCTCCGGACTCGTCCTCGCCGGCTGCTCGACCGACGACGGAAGCGACACCGAGACCACCGCCGAGGGCACCGCCAGCTCCATGATGAGCACCACCGCCTCCTCCGAGACCTCGTCCATGGAGGCCGAGCCGGCCGGCATGCTCGTCGGCCCCGGGTGCGCGGACTACGCCGAGGCCAACCCGGAGGGACCGGGCTCGGTCGACGGCATGGCGATGGAGCCGGTCGCCACGGCCGCCTCCAACAACCCGCTGCTGACGACCCTCACCGCCGCCCTGTCCGGCGGCGTCAACCCGGACGTCAACCTCGTCGACACCCTCAACAACGGCGAGTACACAGTCTTCGCCCCCGTCGATGACGCGTTCGCGCAGATCGATGACGCGACGATGGAGGCGCTCCAGACCGACGCCGACCTGCTCACCGGCATCCTCACCTACCACGTCGTGGAGGGCCAGATCACGCCCGACGAGATCTCCGGGATGCAGACCACGCTCAACGGCGCTGACGTCGATGTGACCGGTTCCGACGACGAGCTCATGGTCAACGGTGCCAACGTGGTCTGCGGCGGCGTCGAGACCGCCAACGCCACCGTCTACCTCATCGACCAGGTCCTCATCCCCGAGGAGTGATCTGACCGAACACCGCGGACGGGTGCCCTGAACTCCCGCCCATCCGGTGAGGTCGACCAGACGAGACGAGGCCCGGGCCGACGCGAGAGCGCCGGCCCGGGCCTCGTCGTGTGCCGCCGCCGAGCGGTCGGCCGAACCGGGCGCGGTCCAGCACCGGACCCGGGTCAGAACCAGAGGTCAGAACCAGTCGTCGCGCATGTCCAGCGTCGTGCGGTCGCCCGCGGCGAGCAGGTCGAACTTGGCGTCGACGATCGGGAGCTCGCGGCGCAGGAAGTACTCCGCGGCCCTGAGCTTGCCCGCGGCGAAGGCGTCGTCCTCGTCGCCGGTGCGCGCGCCCAGTGCCATCACCTGTTCGACCCAGATCCAGGCGATCACCACATGCCCGGCGGCCTCGAGGTACTCGGTGGCGTCGGCCAGGAAGGCCTCCGGATCCGTGGCCCCCACCTCCGCCAGCGCGGTGGTGACCTCGATGAGGCGGGTGACGCGCGGGCGCAGCAGCGCGGCCATCTCGGCCGCGGACCCGCCCGCCTCGGCAGCCCGGTCACACGCCTGGGTGATCCGCCCGGTCAGCGCGGCCAACCCGGCCCCGCCACCGGCCATTACCTTGCGTCCCAGCAGGTCCTGGCCCTGGATACCGTGCGTGCCCTCGTGGATCGGGTTGAGACGGTTGTCGCGGTAGTGCTGCTCCACGTCGTAGTCGATGGTGTAGCCGGCCCCGCCCAGCACCTGCACCGCGAGCTCGTTGGCCTTGAGACACCACTGCGAGGGCCACGATTTGGCGATCGGGGTGAGGACGTCGAGCAGCATCGTCGCCGCCGCCGACTCCTCCGGGGATCCGGTCTTCTCGTCGTCGATCAGTCGCGCGCAGTACAGCCCCAGGGCGAGGGCGCCCTCCACGTACGATTTCTGGGCCAGCAGCATGCGGCGCACGTCCGCGTGGCCGGTGAGCATGACCTGCGGCGATGACGGGTCCGCCCCGACCTGCCGGCCCTGGGGACGGTTCCGGGCGTAGTCCAGCGACTTGAGGTACCCGGTGTAGCCGATGGCGGTCGCGCCGAGGCCCACGCCGAGGCGGGCCTCGTTCATCATGGTGAACATCTTCTTGAGGCCGGTGTTCTCCTCTCCGACGAGGTACCCGATCGCGCCCGCCCGACCGCCGGGGGTGTGCATGCCCTGGCCCAGCGTGGGCATGGTGTTGACCGTGCCGCGGAAGCCCATCTTGTGGTTGAGGCCGGTGATGACGATGTCGTTGCGCTCGCCGATCGTGCCGTCGTCGGTGACCAGGAACTTCGGCACGACGAACAGGCTGATGCCGCGGGTGCCCGCCGGCGACCCGGGAACCTTCGCCAGCACCAGGTGCACGATGTTCTCGGCCATCTGGTGCTCGCCGCCGGAGATCCACATCTTCTGCCCGAACAGCCGGTAGGTGCCGTCGGGCTGCGGCTCGGCGCGGGTGGTGATGTCGGCGAGGTTGGACCCGGCCTGCGGCTCGGACAGGCACATCGTCCCCGTGAAGCGGCCCTCGATCATCGGCTTGACGTACCGCTCGATCTGCTCGTCGGAGCCGTGCTCGATGAGCAGGTTGGCGTTGCCGGTGGTGAGCAACGGGTAGGCCGCGGTGGAGATGTTCGCGGCGTAGAACCAGGCCATGCACGCCAGGTAGGCGGTGTAGGGCAGCTGCATCCCGCCGACGCGCTCGTCCATCGCCGCACCGACGAGGTCGGCCTCGGCGAACTTCGCCAGCGCCTCGCCGATCTCGGGGATGAGCTCCACGTCCTCGCCGACCAACCGGGGCTCGGTGAGGTCGGCTTTGCGGAAGTGGGGTGCGAAGTACTTCTCGGCGAGTTCGGCCGACAGGTCCACCACGGAGTCGATCGTCTCGCGCGAGTGCTCCGCGTACCGTTCCCGCTCGCACAGCTCGGAGACACGGAGCCAGTCGTGCAGGAGGAAGTCGAGGTCGGCGCGGGAGAGCAGGTGCGAGGGGGTCATGCCCCGCAGGGTACTAGCGCGCGGTACCAGCGCGCGCCGCCCCCGGTGCTCACGTGCCCGTCGCGCCCGTTCCCCCGGCCTCGGCGCCCGACCCGCCCGTGGCCCGTGTCGCCGCCGCGAACTTCTGGCCCATGCCGAGCATGGTCCTGGCGTACGCGGCGGGGAGGAACCGCTTGGCACGGTAGGACTTGCGGGCGTCGGGGTCGGGGAGGATGAGGAACTGCTTGGCGTCCAGGCCCGTCATCACCTCCGCGGCGATCTCGTCGGCGCCCCGCTCGGAGCGGTCGATGAGCTTGCTCGCGAACCCGCTGGCGGCGGGGTCGGAGGCGTTGAGACTGGAGGCGAGGTTGGTGCGGAAGAAGGACGGGCACAGCACCGACACGTCCACGCCGAACGGCTCGAGCTCCCACCGCAGGCTCTCGGAGATCGCCACGACCGCCGCCTTGACCGCCGTGTAGGAGGACATGGTGGGCGGGTGGACGAGGCCGGCGAGAGAAGCGGTGTTGACGAGGTGACCGCTGCCCTGCGCCTTGAGCATCGGGACGAAGGTGCGGCATCCGCGCGCGACGCCGAGCAGGTTGATGTCGACGATCTGCCGCCAGTCGTCCTCGGTGAGCATCTCGATGCGGCCGCCCTGGGCGATGCCGGCGTTGTTGACGAGCACGTCCAGGCCGCCCCAGATCTGCTCGACCTCGACGCGTGCGGCCTGCCACTCGTCCTCCGAGCGCACGTCGAGCCGGAGGTAGTGGGCGTCGGCGGGCACGGAGTCGGGGCGGTCGTCGGTGGGGGCGAGGTCGGCGATGATCACCCGGTCGCCGCGCTCGAGGAACGCCGTCGCCAGGGCCAGACCGAGGCCGGAGGCGCCGCCGGTCACCAGGACGCGGCGGTGGGTGTCGGTGGGGGAGGGGGACGACGACGAGAACGGCAGCCGGTCGAGGCCGGGCAGCGGCAGATTCTGCAGGGACAGATCGGGCAGGGACAATTCGGGGAGCGAGACCTTGGGCAGGCGCATGTGCCGAAACTACCGAGCCGCCAGGGGAGCCGGTTGGCCGACACCCCCGAGGAAGTCGGCGGCCAGCTCCACCGCCGGGCCCGAGGAGTCCGCGCCCTCGAGGAGAACGGCCACCGCGATGTCCCCGGTGAAGCCCACGAACCAACCGTGCGCCGGCCCGCTGCCCACCTCGGCGGTGCCGGTCTTGCCGCCCAGGCCGGGCACGGACCTCGCGGCCGTCGCGGTGCCCGACTGCACGGTCTGCACCATGTAGCGGCGCAGGGTGTCGACCACGGCCGGGTCGAGCGGCTCCGGGGAGTCGTTGGCGACCGCGGGCATCCCGTCGATGAGCTGCGGCAGGATCATCCGGCCACCGTTCGCGAGTGACGCCGTCATCACGGCCATGCCGAAGGGGCTGGCCAGCACCTCGCCCTGCCCGATCGCCGCCTCGACCCGGCCCGGGCCCTGCTCGGTGACGGGCACCTCCCCGGTGTAGGTGTTCAGCCCCGGGGTGAAGAACCCGACGCCGAGGCCCAGTGTCGCGGCGGTGTCCTTCATCGCCGCGGGTTCCAGGCGGTCGCTGATGACGGCCTGAGTGGTGTTGCACGACCGGGCGAACGCCGTCTCGAGGGGGACGGGGCCCAGCTCGAAGTCGTCGTCGTTGGGGATCGTCCGGCCCGAGACGGTGACCGACGCCGGGCACGGCACGATCTCGTCCGGGCCCACGACGCCGGCGGAGAGCGCGGCGGCGGTGGTGACCACCTTGAACGTCGACCCCGGCGGGAAGCGCCCCTGCAGGGAGACGGGCCCCTGTCGGTCTGCGGCGGAGTTCTGGGCCACGGCCAGCACCCCGCCGGTGGAGGGCTGGATCGCCACGATCGACGCGGCCAACCCGCTTCCGTCCACGGCCCGCTGGGCCTCACGCTGCATCGAGATCTGGACCATCGAGACCAGGTCGTCGACCTCTCCGGCCGGTGCGCCCCCGATCTCGATCGGTTCGGCGCCGGGGTTGACGATCTGCGCCGACCACCCGGCCTCGGACTGCAGCGCCTCCGTCCAGGCGTTCGGCAGGCCGTCGAGGGCGGGGGAATCCAGGTCGCGGTCGGTGCGGATGAGCTGGCCCTGCTCCGGCAGGCTCACGCCCGGGACCGCGGCGAGCTGATCGCGGATCGGGTCGATGTCCGCCGGGCGCAACGCCACGACCTGGTACGGCTGGTCGCCGGCCTCGGCCATCCCGTCGCGGATCGTCTGACCGGTGATCGTCGGTGCGGCCCCGCTGACCAGCGACGCGACCGCGTCCGCGGAGCCGGCGGCGTCGGGCGCGAGCGTCACCGC
>NZ_JAALDN010000303.1 GCF_014144855.1 Dietzia maris
GGCTTCGGCCGCCCTGACCTCACCGCCTTCGCGGCTCATCCCAATCGACCCTGATCGGGTCTGCTGACCCCCTCGACGAGAACGCAGCGACATCACAGCCACCCAACCCCGACCGTCCGGGAAGCCGGGACACGTCACACGGCCTGTACTGCGGGCGTGTCGAGTGGGTCGTCCAGGGGCGACGCAGGAGCGTCGACGCGACGTGCTGAGAGGTGGTTCCAACCGAGCGCTAGGACACCGGCTACAGGCATGGCGATAGGTCAGGAACGGCGTCGCTCCCTGCGCAGGAGGGAGCGCAGAGTCTCGGCGTTCGCGTAGCCGACCCGTAGCGCGATCTCGGCGGAGGTGAGGTCCGTGGTTGCTGAGAGGTGCCGAGCTCGTTCGATGCGAAGCCGTTGGACGAAGCCGAGCGGAGTGAGGTTGAGCGCCGCACGGACTCGTCGTTCGAGGGTGCGCCGGCTGGTGCAGAGCGACTGCGCGACGAAGGCGACGTTGAACGGTTCGTCCAGGCGGGCGCGCACGAAGCGTTCGAACTCGACGACGATCGGGTCCTCGTGCCGGAGATGATCGTAGGCGACGAAGGCCGCCTGCGACGGACGCTCGTCGATGATGAGGAGCTTGGCGACATGTTGGGCCAGGTCGGGGCTGATCGATCGCACGAGTGAGAGCGCGAGGTCGATGTGGGCGAACGCGGCGCCGGCGGTGACGAGGTTCCCGTCCACGACGACCATGGTGTCGAGATCGAGGGCGACGGTCGGATAGCGCTTCAGGAACTCCGGCCCCAGGAACCAGCTGGTCGTCGCCCGCCGATGATGCATCCGTCCGGTCTCGGCGACAGCGAACACGCCGGTGCACGCCGCGGCGATCCGGGTGGTCGCGTCGTCGAGGCGCCCGAGCGAGGCGATGACCGAACGAGCATCTCGGCTCTGGAGGGCGTCGTTGGTAGCGGCGGCCGTAAGGGTTCCAAGCGCAGGGACGACGACCACGTCGAACTCTCCGGACTCCGACAGCGGGTGGTCCACCGACAGGGTCATCGATGCCGTCGTGGTCACTCGCCGTTTCGGTCCGAGGATGGCGAGTTCGATCGGGTCGATCCGCGGGTCGACATCGGCGCGGGCTCCGTCGGCCACCCGCACGATGTCGATGATCGACGCGACAGCCGAACCGAAGCAGCCGTCGATCGCGATCAGTCCGATACGCATGGCGCAAACAATAGCAATACTGCCGTATACGCCACTTCCCACCGGCCCTCGCTCGTCATACGCTGAACTCGCTTCACCAAGAAACCTCGACACCTAGGAGAACCCCTCATGTCCACACCCGCATCACTTCCGTATGCCTTCGTCGCCAAGATCGTCGCGGCCGATGGACAGCACGACGCGCTCGCCGATCTGCTCGCCGGCGCTGTCGCGCTCGCCAACGAAGAAGTAGGAACGATTGTCTGGTTCGCGGTCAGGACCCACGCCGACACCTTCTGGATCTTCGATGCATTCCCCGACGAGGCCGCTCGCGACGCCCACGCCAACGGCGCCATCGTCGCAGCCCTGATGGACAACCAGCACCTCCTCGGCGCAGCACCCGAGATCCTGGCGGCCGACGTCCTCGCGTCCAAGCTTCCGTAGTCCGCCAACGCACGAGACGATCGCGCCCCGCTGAGCCGTCGCCAGGTCGCGACGCAACGCCACGCTGCGTTGCCGAGCGGTGCGAGGCCTATCGGCACACGGACAGGATGCCGGCCGCGAGCGCTCAGCCGGCGAGGGGTCCGTCGCAGAGGAGAGCGACGTCGGTGTCGGGCAGAGCCGTGAGGCCAGCGCATCGCGCGACCACCAGAACCGAACCGCCGGAGCCGCCTGTCAGAATCGAACCGACGACCTAATCACGTCGGCTTTGCGTCTATCGCTTGATGCGCCCACTGGCGAACGAGCCGCTGACCTGCGCAAACGCTGAGCGTGGGGGGCGCCGCCATCCGGTGGTGACCGACGACGACCGACCAGTACCGACCGTTTCACCGGAGCTTGCGGCGGCGTCCAAGCCGAGCAAGCTCCATTCCTTTAGCCTGGATCCACCGATGAGATGAACTTCTAG
>NZ_JAALDN010000304.1 GCF_014144855.1 Dietzia maris
ATACTCATCCGACGTCCCCGGAACATTCACCGGCCGCCACTAATCGCCGGATGCAGGGGTTCGTCTCCAACTGGCGGTGCGGTCGAAGAACGGACACTGTCCTGGCCTCCGAGCGACGCCTCAGAGATCGTGTTCATTTCCCGCGGTTGCTCTACTACCGGAGGCGTCTGAACGACTATCCGTGCTTGATGTCCGCCAAGGCTGGGCGCTTTGCGGTTCGTCGCACCGTCGCCTGGCGAGGATCCGGCAGTAGGCAGTTGTTCCATGCAGGGATGGCCCGGGGCACCAGAGGGCGTCGGCGAGGTCGCTACTTATCGATCGAGCGTGGCACCTCGCCGAACCGGGGGGCCCTGACGACACTCCCTCGTAAACCCCGATCGGGGAGATTTGCTCAGAGAACCATGGATCGGAAGCGTCCGCGACTCCGAGATCGAGGGGATCCGATCGGCGCGGAGGGACAACGGTGTTCCTTTTCCCGAACGGCCCACTGGACATGGGATGGGGAAGTCGGCGGACAGTGGTGCGTTGCTCGAGCCCCTGCTCGATGCCGGGCTGGACGGGAGCGCAGGGACCGCTTTTGTGGATGTAGATTCCGCCGGGACTGATGTTGGCGCCGCCTCTATCCTCGACTCCCTCTCCGCCACCAGAAGGGCGCCCGCCGAGCCGATCTCGGGCGGCAGCGTGACGGTGCCCTCGCCCTCGGCGCAGAACGCGGACTCATGATCAGCGGTCGGTGACGGCGGGCTGAACCCCCGGGACGCGCGTGGGATCGTCATTGCAGGATCGGACGAAGGCAGTCGCCGGTCCACATTTCAGCACCGAGGACGGCGAGCTCACCGGGCTAGCAATCGCATCGCACGGGGGCTGTCTCGGCCGAATCGAGGTCCAGTTCGAGGGCCATGGCGATGGCACGTGCGTATCAGCCGTGTTCCTGAGAATGACAAGGGTCAAGCCCAATTGGCCCCGCTGTGCTGTTTTGATTTGGCCCCACCCTCGTGATGGGTTGGGGGTGGGTGTGCCGGTGGTCGGCGTCCCGGTCGCGGCTCCCATTCGGATCGGGGGACTACGGGGCCGACGAGACGGGTGACCCGGATCCCGGTGACCGCGGATCGTTCTCGCCCGACGGCATCATCGGCGCCAGCGTCATGAATGAGCGCAGCGCGGTCCATGATCACGACCGGTCGGATGAACGGTCGCAGTGCAGACCACCTCGCGGTGCAACCGACACCGCGGAGAATGCTGGTTTCTCTCAGATCTCTACGTCTATCGTCGTGGCAAGTGATCGGACGAATGCCTGCACGCTCTCGAGTCGGGTCTCCCAGGAGTCGTCGAGTGCGGCTTCCAGGGCGGGCACGCCCGGTCTCCAGATCGGCAGACCTCGGTGTTCCGAAACCGTCTCTGGCCTCCCCCGGCATTTGGTGTGTCGTCGGTCGCGATGTGTCAAACGTACTTGTCACGGAAGATCGTCCGCGGTCGATCAGTGTGGTTGGGCCCAGCATGTCTGTGGTCGGCGCGCGGGAGACGCGTACAACTCAGACCGACGAGCAGATTCGCGCGCGGGACATCCCTCACGCGGTACCAGCCGATGCCGCGGAACGGGTCGCAGACGGCCGACCAGCTCTGCTTCAAGCGAGACGCCGGCACCCCGATCGAGTACCTCCCGCATGCCCGACCAGGTCGGCCGCATGGCTACAGCCCGGAAGGCTGAGATCCTCTGTCCCGAGAACTCACGAATGCACCGGTTCTTCGATTGCGGTCCGGTGCCGGTGGACCCCGGATCGTGTCGACTGCTCTCCCAGGTCGGTTACGCCGCCGGCGTGCCCAAGTGCTAGCGGCCAAGCCAATCTCCCTGTAGGCGGACACGTAATTCCCTGCTGACGGGCAGTTGATCTCCCTGTCCGTGGCCAAGGGATCGGGCCGAGTCGCCACCGTGGAGCTTCCGGCATCCGGCCGTGTACTCGCGCGTCGCCCGCCCCCGGACCAAGTGGTCGGGGACCGCTGCGTAGACCCCCAACCCCTCCTGCGCAGGGACGTGCTCGCGCATCGGGCGAACAGGACCAACTTCGGCGAGGCCGCCTGCCTCGTCCTCCCCGATACACGCGAATTCGGCAAGACCCAATTGGCTGTCGCGATCGGACTCAGAGCGAACGCCGGTGGCTACCCAGTGCAGTTCGACACCGCGGACGTATGGCAGTCCGGGTTTCCTGCGACGCAGACCGAGAGCCATCTCGAATCCGAGGTGAGTGAGCTACGGCCCCGCACGTCGCTCGTCATCGACGATGTCGGCCATACCCGTTCGACACCGGTGCAGCGAAACGGCGCTGGCAGCTCGAGGCCCACCGTCACGAGCGAAGGTCGAACCCCGCCGCCTCGAAGAGGGCGCAGTGCGACTGGGGACACAGCGTCGCCGAGACGGTCTCGCCGGTCGCGGATATCGAACTTCGTCCACCATGCCGAGATCCGACCGCTCGGCGAACACTCCCACCCGGGCGGGAGGTGTCGCGACACCACGACCGCACAGACCCGCGACCAGTGGGGGTGGGGTCAGTAGCCGCCCGCTACGTAGGTGGCGTTACGCGTCCGCCTTTGACACCCCGTCCCGAGCGGGGGGTCGGGCGCCACGGATTACACCGGTTCCCGATTGGGACTCCTCCTTGGGCGCGGGGCCCAGTGTGGTCATCTCGGCTGGCTTGTTCACCTAGCGAGGCCGTTCCGACGAGAGCCCTCCAGTATCCACGCAGCAGGACGACGGTGAAGGGTCCGTTGGAAGGGGCCAGCATCGCCCCTCCGCCGAACGAGCCGTATTCCACCGGGCGGGCTGGGTTCTTTAGAAACCGCCGGCCACCGCCCGGTCGGGCGTACATCGTGACATCCGCAGGGCAGGCGACACGCCGATGGACTCGGCGGGCGATACAGCGGGTTTTACTCGAGAGCCCGCAGTGGCGGCAGTAGCGCGATCCCAACGGCGCCCCGGACGGACCGACGCGGCTCGATGCAGTGAAAAAGCGACCTACCTGCGGAAACAGGCCCGATTTGGTTTCGTCGACACTCCCGTGTAACTTTATCGGAGCCGCCAGGGAGC
>NZ_JAALDN010000305.1 GCF_014144855.1 Dietzia maris
GACGGCGCCGTCGCCGGTGGCACGGCCCCCGGCGGCGAGCTGGCCGGGGACGGCGAGCAGCCCGCCGACGGCGAGGAGTCGCTCGACCTGCCCGCGGACAATCCTCGGAGGGGGTACCGGTGACGGGCTCGCAATGGCTCGACCTGGCACTGTTCGCACTCGCCGCGGCCGCGGCGATCTCGGGCTGGATCAACGGGGCCGCCGCGTCGGGCTTCGCGTTGCTCGGAGTGGGCATCGGCGCGACCTCCGGACTGCTGGTGGCCCCGCACCTCGTGCGGGAGATCGACTCGCCGTTCGGCAGGCTGTCCGCGGGGCTGGCGATCATCGCGGTGATGGTGATCATCGGGCAGGTCGCCGGCGTCACGATCGGCCGCGCCGCCAGGCGCTACATCGCCGGATCCGGTGCACGACTCCTCGACAGCACGGTGGGCGCCGTCCTCCAGTCCGCTGCCATGCTGCTCGTGGCCTGGCTGGTCGCGGTGCCCATCGCCGCGCAGGAGGGACCCGGGCTGGGCAAGGCGGTGCGAGGGTCGTCCGTGCTGGCCAAGATCGACGACGTCGCCCCCGAACAGCTGCAACGGATCCCCGCGACGTTCACCTCGGTCCTCGGCACCACCGGTTTCCCGGACATCCTCGGCCCCTTCGGGACCACCCCGATGCAGGAGGTCCCACCGCCCGATCCGGTCCTCGCCGGCTCCGAGGTGGTGACCCGCGTACAGCCGTCCGTGCTGAAGATCCGCGGCCGGGCCGAGTCCTGCAGCCGCGCGCTGGAGGGGTCGGGGTTCGTGGCCGCACCGGGGCTCGTGATGACCAACGCGCACGTCGTGGCGGGCACCGGGTCGGTGACCGTGGTGTCCGGTGATGACGAGCTGGACGCCGAGGTGATGGTCTACGACCCCCGCGTGGATATCGCGGTCCTGCGCGTGGACGGGCTGGACGCGCCGGTACTGCCCTTCGCCGAGAACCGCGCCCGCACCGGCGATGACGCGATCGTCGTGGGCTACCCGGGCAACGGGCCCTACCGTCCGGACGCGGCGCGGATCCGTGAGCGTGTGACCCTGCGCGGCCCGGACATCTACCGCGAGCAGACCGTCGAGCGCGAGGTGTACA
>NZ_JAALDN010000306.1 GCF_014144855.1 Dietzia maris
GTCCCTGCCGGCGGCCGTCACTCGCGGGATGAACTCCTCGGCCGCCTCGACGCTCCCGGCCTCAACGACCACGTCGGCCGCCTCGATGGCGTCGGTGATCTCCTCGTCCGTGCTGCGGGAGCGGAGCACATCGCCGAGCCTGGCCCCGGGGACGTCGCCCCGCTCGAGTGCCTCGATGACCGCGCCGCCGATCGCGCCGGCACCGATCACGGCGACCACCAGCGGCCGGGTGCGCGCGGCCTGATCGGCTGAGCCGGTCACATCGACCGGGCTCGCCGCGGAACCGGCCGGGTCGGGCGAGGGGGAGCGCGGAGGGGTCATGGTGAGGCCACCGTACCTACTTTGATCAGCCATGACCCGTCGGTGTGGGACGTGCCAGCCACCTGTCCGGCCCGCCCGAATCCCCGTTGGCCTGTTGCGTACATCACACAGTGTACGTAATGCTCGTCACAACTTGACGGAGCGTCAAGTTTGTTCGACACCCCGTCCACGGAACCCCTCCCCGCGGACGCACCCTTCGCCGAAGGACACCAGCATGGCCTTCACCCTCCCCGAATCGCAGATCCCCCTCGACATCGATTTCGACCCCGACCACCTCCGTCAGCGTTTCGAGGCGGACAAGCAGGCCCGCCTGCGCCGGGACCAACTGGCCCAGTTCCAGGGCCTGGAGGACCTCCTCGAGGTGGACGACGCCGATCCGTTCTCCGACCCGATCACCCGCGAGCCGGTCACCGAGGAGCTCGACACCCTGGTCCTGGGAGGCGGGTTCGGGGGGCTAACCGCCGGTGCCTACCTCACGCAGAACGGCGTCGAGGACTTCCGGATCGTCGAGTACGGCGGCGACTTCGGCGGTACCTGGTACTGGAACCGCTACCCGGGCGTCCAGTGCGACATCGAATCGCACATCTACATGCCGCTGCTCGAGGAGACCGGGTACATCCCCAGCCAGCGGTACGCCGACGGCTCCGAGATCTTCGAGCACGCCCAGCGCATCGGCCGGCACTACGACCTCTACGACAAGACCTACTTCCAGACCCGCGCCACCCACGCGCAGTGGGACGAGCAGGCCCAGCGATGGGAGGTCACCACCGACCGCGGCGACCGGTTCCGCACTCGCGTCCTCATGCGCTCCAACGGCGCACTGACCAAGCCGCAGTTGCCGAAGGTGCCCGGGATCGCGGACTTCGAGGGCAAGATCTTCCACACCAGCCGCTGGGACTACGACTACACCGGCGGATCGGCGGCCGGGAACCTGGAGAACCTGCGCGACAAGCGCGTCGCCGTGGTGGGCACCGGCGCCACCGGCGTGCAGGTGGTGCCCTACCTCGGTGAGGACGCCAAGGAGTTGATCGTGGTGCAGCGCACGCCGAGCGTCGTGCAGCCGCGCAACAACCGCAAGACCGACCCGCGGTGGGCCGAGTCGCTCCAGCCCCGTTGGCAGTACGAGCGGCACGACAACTTCAACGGGATCATCTCCGGGCACGAGGTGGACGGGAACCTGGTCGACGACGGCTGGACCCACCTGTTCCCGCAGTTGACGGGCCAGCCCCTGGTGGACACGCCCGTCGGTGAACTCCCGGAGGCGGACCAGGCGCTGGTCGCCGAGCTCGCGGACATGAAGCTGCTCATGGGCGCCCATCAGCGGGTCGACTCGATCGTCACGGATCCCGCGACCGCCGACGGTCTCAAGCCGTGGTTCGGCTACATGTGCAAGCGCCCCTGCTTCAACGACGAGTACCTGCAGACGTTCAACCGGCCCAATGTCACGCTGGCCGCGTCGCCGACCGGGATCGACGGGATCACCTCCACGGGGATCGTGGTGGCGGGCACGCACTACGAGGTCGACTGCATCATCTTCGCCACCGGCTTCGAGACCGGGTCCGGCCCGGCGGGCATCTACGGCTACGACGTGATCGGGCGCGAGGGTCACTCGATGCAGGAGTACTTTTCCGAGGGGGCCCGGACCTTCCACGGGTTCTTCACCCACGGTTTCCCGAACTTCGTCGAGCTGGGGATGTCGCAGACCGCCTACTACGTCAACTTCGTCTACATGCTCGACCGCAAGGCCCGGCACGCCGCTCGGCTCGTCAAGCACCTGCTGGACAACGATCTCGGCACTTTCGAGCCGACGGCCGAGGCCGAGGCCGAGGCCGACTGGGTCGCCGAGGTGCGCCGGTCCAACGAGCCGCGCGAGGCGTACTGGGGTGGGTGCACTCCGGGGTACTACAACGGGCAGGGCGAGGTGTCCAAGGCCGTGTTCCGCGACGTGTACAACTCGTCGGAGATCGACTTCTGGAACATGATCGAGGACTGGTGGAACTCGGGTCGATTCGAGGGCCTGGTCTTCGAGTCGTCCCACACCGCGGTCCCGGTCGCCTGAGCGACGGGCCGCACGCCTGACGGACCCCGCGCCCCGCGACCCTAGGATTGGCGATCATGGTTTCCGGCCCGTCACCGACACCGGCCTCCGACGCTGTCGACGGCCGTCGCAGGCGTATCCCGAAGGGCGAAGTCCAGCGGCAGGTCATCCTCGACGGGTTCGAGGGACTGCTCGAGCAGATGCCGGCATCGGACATCTCGGTCAAGGACATCACCGAGGCCGCGGGGATCAAGCGGCCGAACTTCTACTTCTACTTCGAGTCCAAGAACGAGGTGCTGGGGGAGCTGGTCGGGCGGGCCTGGGACGCCTGGATCGACACCGTCGGGAGCTACCACCGGCGGGCCGGGGAATCGCACTCCGACTACTTCGACCGGCTCTTCGGCCAGTCCTACGCCGCGTGGGTGGAACACGACCAGGTGATGGTGGCCGGAGTACAGGCGACCGGATACGACGACAAGGTGAGGTCCCGCTGGACCGAGTTGGTGACGGGGTTGAACACTCACCTCGCGGAGCAGATGGGGCAGGACGCGGAGGCCGGGCTGATCGCCCCGTTGTCCGATGACCACGGGGCGATCGTCGACAGGCTGACGGACATGATCGTCATGGCCTTCTACCAGGACCGGTCGCTCAAGCCCGCCGAAGCCGAGTCGGCCCGGATGCTGGCGTCCATCAAGGCGATCTGGTTGGGGGCGTGGGGAGTGGCGGACGACCGGTGACGCGCGAGCCCGGGCCCGTCCCGCTCGCACTGACGGGACGAGCCCGGGCTGCTACCCGGCGCTACCGACTACTCGGTGCTGCCGACGAGCATGGTCGGGGTGACGCCGAGGTTGGCGCCGTCCGCGGCCAGGGCCCGGCCCTCCTCGGTGGACATCGCGGCACCCATCGCCTCGGCGTCCGCGAAGAACAACTGGGCCATGAGATGGAACTCGGGTGCGGATCCGTCCGGGCCGGGCAGGAAGCGCGTAACCTTGGCATCCTCGAGGCCGGGCACCTTGTGGGCGAGGGGGATATGCGTCCCGATGTAGTACTCGTCGAACTTCTCGACATCATCGGGCGTGGGGTACAGGACGGTGAGAGTGATCAAGGGAATCCTTTCGAGGGGCGCCCGGCCCGATGGCCGACCGTGGGGTGTCGTAGCGGTGATGATGCCGCAGACCACGGCGCCACGGGCCCGGTCCGTCAGGCGAGCCCTCGGAGTCGTGATCGCCGGCGCCCCGAACCTGGCCACCTGGATGGTGATGGGCGCAGGCATCGGTGTGGTCGTGGGGAGCGTCGCCGAACTGTGGCGTGACGTGGCACGCCGAACAGCTCACGGACCCACGCCCACCGCGCACTGATCACAGACCACCGCGGTACCGGCCGCGGCCCTATCGTGGTGTGATCCGATCCCGAGAACTCCGGAAGGACCGATCTGCCATGACCGCCATCACCACCGTCGACCGCGGCCCCCGCGTCGTCGCCCGCAGTGTCACCGTCAACGCCCCCGCCGAGGAGCTGTTCGGGCTCGTCACCGACCCGCGCAAGCACGGGCTCGTCGACGGTTCGGGGACCGTCAAGAGCAACGTCAAGGGCCCGTCGTCCCTGTCCGAGGGCGCCAAGTTCACCACCTCGATGCGCATGTACGGCGTCCCGTACCGCATCACCAGCACGGTCACCGAGTACATCGATACGCCCGACCAGAAGGTCATCGAGTGGGCGCACCCCGCGGGCCACCGCTGGCGCTGGGAGTTCACCCCGACCGCGGATGGGCGCACGGAGGTCACCGAGTGCTTCGATCCCCGGCCCTCGAAGATCGGCAAGGTCTTCGAGAAGATCGGCGTCGCCGACCAGAACGCGTCCGGCATCACCGAGACGCTCTCGCGCCTGGCCGCGAAGTACGAGACCGCGGGCTAGCCGCGGCCGGCCGGCCCGACACGGCCGCGTGCAGCCCGGTAGCGGGCGATGAGGGCCGCTGTCGAGGAATCCAGGTCGACTCCGCCTGGGCCGACTCCGCCGGGTTCGGTATCGCCGGGTTCGTCGGAGGCGAGTGCCGGGTAGAGGTCGCGGGCCTGTTTCTTCCCCAATTCGACCCCCCACTGGTCGAACGCGTTGATGTTCCAGATCGCCCCCTGGACAAAGACGACGTGTTCGTACAGGGCGATGAGCTGACCGAGGACGCCGGGAGACAGCGAGGGCGCGAGGATCGTCGTCGAGGGACGGTTGCCGGGCATCACCCGGTGAGGGACGAGAGCGGCCTCGGTGTCGTCGGCCCTCAGCTCGGCCTCGGTCCGGCCGAAAGCCAGCACCCGGGACTGGGCGAACATGTTGCTCACGAGCAGGTCGTGCATGGCGACACGGTCGTCGGCCGCCATCGTCCCGTCCGAGGGGCGGGCGATGCCGATGCAGTCGACGGGGACGAGGTGGGTGCCCTGGTGCAGGAGTTGGAAGAACGCGTGCTGACCGTTCGTCCCCGGCTCACCCCAGTAGATCTCCCCGGTGGGGTAGTCCACCGGGGAGCCGTCGAGCCGGACCGATTTGCCCAACGACTCCATGGTCAGCTGCTGGAGGTACGCGGGGAACCGGGCGAGATCGTGCGCATAGGGGATGACGGCCTTGGACTGGGCCCCCAGGAAACTCGTGTACCAGACGCCGAGCAGCCCCATGAGCAGGGGCGCGTTGCGGTCATCCGCCGCGGTGGCGAAGTGCTCGTCCATCGTGTGCATGCCGTCCAGGAACTCGGTGAAGACCCCGGGCCCGAGGGTGATCATGCAGCTGAGCCCGATCGCGGACCCCACGGAGAAGCGGCCACCGACCCAGTCCCAGAAGCCGAACACCGCCTCCTCGGCGATGCCGAACGCGGCCACCTCGTCGGACGCTGTCGAGACCGCGACGAAGTGCGCGGCCACGGCGTCCTCCGCGCCGAGGCGATCGAGAAACCATCGACGGGCGGCGTGGGCGTTCGCGAGGGTCTCCTGGGTGGTGAACGTCTTGGAGGCGACGATCACCAGGGTCGTCTCGGGGTCGATCCCGGCCAGGGTGGAGTCGAGGTCGCGGGGGTCGACGTTCGACACGTAGTGGGCGGTGATCCCGCCGGTCTGCAGGGGGCGTAGGGCCCGGTCGACCATCGCGGGCCCGAGATCCGATCCGCCGATGCCGATGTTGAGGACGGTGGTGATCTTCTTGCCGGTGTACCCGGTCCATTCCCCGCTCCGGACCCGCTCGGCGAAGGCGGTCATCATCCGGAGGGTCTCGTGGACGTCGGCGACCACGTCGCGACCATCCAGGGTCAGCGTGTCGCCGGCGTCTCGTCGGAGGGCCGTGTGCAGGACGGCCCGGCCCTCCGTGGTGTTGATGCGGTCGCCGCGGAACATGGCCGCGCGGCGGACTGGCAGGTCCGCGACGCGAGCGAGGCCGAGGAGCGCGGAGACGACCTCATCGGTGACCAGGTTCTTGGACAGGTCGATGTAGAGATCGCCTGCCGTCACGCCCAGTCGGCTCCCGCGGTCGGGGTCTCGGTCGAACAACTCACGCAGGGTGGTCTCACCCGTCGAGGCGGCCAGCGCCTCGACCGCTCGCCACTCATCGGTGGTGCTGATGTCCATGTCGATGCTGTTCACGGGCAGTCCTTCGGTGTGGTGGCGGAGGGGGCGAGGCTGACGATACCGTGGTGTACACAGTTGACTACAGTTTCCGTACACAGGTGACTACAGTGGCGGTGGCGGGTCGACGCACCCGCCCGGCTGCACCGACGTGAAAGGCCTCGATGACCACCACGAGCACGACGATGCTCCCCGCCCGTGCCGCGGCCCGCCTGTCGGGCAAGGTGGCTGTCGTGACCGGCGCCGGTCAGGGTGTGGGCCGGGGCATAGCCCTCGCGCTGGCGGAATCCGGAGCCGCGGTGGTGCCGCTCGCGGAACCGATGCCGCTGGACGAGTACTCGGACGCCGCGTTCCGCACGGCAAGGGAGGCGATCCGGTCGCTCACCCGGGCGGCAGCCTGTGAACGGGGTCCTGACGGGATCCGAGCGCTCGCTGTCGCCCCCCACGCCCACAGCCCCGGACTCGACCGGTGGATGCGCCACAACCCGGAGGAGGGCGAACAGTTCATCGCCGGCATACCGGCCGGGCGGGTGGGCGACCCCGTGGCAGACATCGGCCGGCCCGTGGCGTGGCTGTGCACGGCGGAGGCGTCCTACCTCACCGGCGTGACCATTCCGCTCGACGGCGGTCAGTCCCGCTGGGGCTGACCACCGCGTCCATCGTTTCCGACAGAAGAGGTCACATCATGCAGTTCTCCGTTCCGGTCGCGTTCAGCCCGATCGACCAACTCCTCGGCCTGGCCCGCGCGGCCGAGGACGCGGGCTTCGCCCGCGTCACGCTTCCCGATTCGCTGTTCCTGCCCCACCGGCAGGACACCGACTACCCGTACACGCCCGACGGGGCGCGGATGTGGGACGAGCACACCCCGTGGGTCGAACCCCTGACCGCGATCGCTGCGATGGGTGTGGCCACCTCGACCATCAGGTTCTGCCCGCAGGTCCTCAAACTCGGACCCCGTCAGCCCCTGCTGCTGGCGCGGCAGTTGTCCACGGTCTCCCACCTGACCGGCGGACGCATCGACCTGGGGGTGGGGATCGGATGGGACCCCAACGAGTTCGCGTGGTGTGGAGTCCCCTACCCGGGGCGTGGCAAGAGGGTCGACGAGATGCTCGAGATCATCCGCCTGGCCGGTGACGGCGGGTGGTTCGAATACCACGGTGAGCACTTCGACTTCGACCGCCTCACACTGGATCCGCCGCCCGTGGCCCAGGTGCCGTTCTACGTGGGCGGGCACACCGCTCCGGCGCTGCGCCGAGCCGTCCGGATCGGCCAGGGGTGGACCTCGGCGATGATGGGATTCGACGAGATCGCCGCCACCATCACCCGCCTCGGAGAACTACTCGAGGCCGACGGCCGCTCCCTCGCCGACCGCGGGGACGGCCGACCGTTCGAGGTTCAGGTGGCCTGCACCGACCGATACGGCAGCCGCGGTTTCGCCCAACTCGAAGAGGCGGGGGTCACCGATGTCATCGTCATCCCGTGGTTGATCGAGGGCCACGGATACGACGCCCCGCTGGACGCCAAGTGCGAGTCGATCGCCCGGTTCGGCGAGAAGTACATCAGCGCATGACCTCGACACACATCAACCACACCGCTACGACCCCAAGGAGCCCCGCATGCCCGACACCCCGTCCCTGAAGCTCGGTTACAAGGCGTCGGCCGAGCAGTTTGGTCCGCGTGATCTGGTGGAGTTCGCCGTGCTGGCGGAGCAGGCGGGGATGGATTCGGCGACGGTGTCGGATCATTTCCAGCCCTGGCGTCACGACGGTGGTCATGCGCCGTTCTCGTTGGCGTGGATGACGGCGGTGGGTGAGCGTACCGAGCGGCTGCAGTTGGGCACCTCGGTGCTGACGCCGACGTTCCGGTACAACCCGGCGGTGTTGGCGCAGGCGTTCGC
>NZ_JAALDN010000307.1 GCF_014144855.1 Dietzia maris
GCAGGCGGAGCACGTGTCCCATCGACACCCGCACGACCCGCCGGTAGAGCGGGTCCCCGGCGGCCGCCCCGAACAGCACGCCGTCGACCCCGAGGGCAGCGCAGTTGCGGAAGATCGCGCCGAGGTTCTCGGGGTCGTTGACGCCCTCGAGCACGACGAGCGTCCGCGCGCCGTCCAGCACCTCCTCGACCGGCAGTGGTGCGGGCCGGTCCGCGGCGGCGAGGATGTCGCGGCTGGACCGGAAGCCGATCACCTCGCTGAGGACGTCCTTGGTGGTGCGCAGGTACACCGCGTCGCCCGCGCGCTCGTCGGCGTCCCACCCCTCGGCGGCGGCCTCCCTGCGCAACTGGTGCAACCGCGCGTCGGTACCCAGGAGGACGTGTGGCCGGAAGCGCGAGAGCAGCATGCGGCCCACGACGTACGTGCCCTCGGCGATCACCAGTCCCCGCCCGCCGGGCAGGTCGGGCCGCCGGTCGGAGTTGTTGAGGTCGCGGAGGTCGTCCAGCCTGGGGTCGGCGGGGTCGGAGACGTCGACGACGTGCACGGTTCGGTCGCTCCTCCCGCCGGCCGGTCAGGCCAGCGCGTCGGTGATGGGACCGATCGCGAAGTACACGACGAACGCGACCGCGACGATCCAGAGGATCGGGTGCACGGTGCGGCCCTTGCCGGTGGCCGTTGCCATGACGACCCAGGCGATGAAACCGATCCCGATGCCGTTGGCGATGGAGTACGTGAACGGCATCGCCACGATCGTGAGGAACGCCGGTAGCGCGACCGCGAAGTTGGTCAGGTCGATCGCCTTGATCTGCGAGATCATCAGCGCACCCACGATCACCAGCGCGGGCGCGGCGGCCTCGACCGGGACGACCTCGTACAGCGGGGTGAAGAACATCGCCAGCAGGAACAACCCGCCCGTGACGACGTTCGCCAGGCCCGTCCGGGCTCCCTCGGCGATGCCGGAGGCGGACTCGAGGAACACCGTGTTCGACGACGACGAGGTCAGACCGCCGGCGACGGCACCGAATCCCTCGACGACCAGCGCGGCCTTCATGTTGGGCAGGTTGCCCTTGTCGTCCATGAGCTCGGCTTCCTTGCCGAGGCCGGTGAAAGTGCCCATGGCATCGAAGAAGTTGGCGAGCAGCAGGGTGAAGACGAACAGGCCCGCGGCCAGCGGCCCGATGCGGACGAACGCGCCGATGAGGTCCACCTGGCCGATCAGCGACAGGTTCGGGATGCCCCCGAGAGAATCGGGGATGCCGGGGACCGCGAGGCCCCAGCCGGTCGGATTGGGCTCACCGTCGACGAAGGACGGGCCCGCGTCCGCTAGGGCCTCGACGATCACCGCGAAGACCGCGGTGACGACGATGCCGATGAACAGGCCGCCGCGGATCTGGCGTGCGACGAGGATTCCGCAGAGCAGGAGACCGACGACGAAGACGAAGGTGGGCCACGAGGCGATCGACCCGTTGATGCCGAGCCCCACCGGGACGGTGGTGCCGGCCGCGTCCGGGAGGCGGCGGACGAAACCGGAGTCGACGACACCGACCATCGCGATGAACAGGCCGATGCCGACGGCGATGGCCGCCTTGAGCTCGCCGGGCACCGCGTTGAACACGGCGGTGCGGAACCCGGTGACGGCGAGGATCACGATGATGATGCCCTCGATGACCACCAGGCCCATGGCCTCGGCCCAGGTCACCTGCTGCGCGATGGTGACGGCGACGAGCGAGTTGATCCCCAGGCCCGTGGCGAATGCGAAGGGGTACCGCGCGATCGCACCGAACGCGATGGTCATCACGCCCGCCGTGAAGGCGGTGACCGCGGCGATCTCGACGATCGACAGCTGGTTGCCCTCGACGTCGGTGCCCGAGCCGAGGATCAGCGGGTTGAGGATGATGATGTAGGCCATCGCGAAGAAGCTGACGAGCCCGCCGCGGACCTCGCGGGACACCGTCGAGCCGCGCTCGCTGATCTTGAAGTAGCGATCGAGCGCCCCGACCTTGGTGGGGGGCTGCGACGGGGCCCCGGTGCTCTGCGACATCTGGTGACCTTCCTGAGCTGTGGGTGAGGAACCGTCATAGAGTAACCGCCCCGCCGCCTGCGGTAGCGTCGCGGTCATGACGGACGAGTCGACAGACCCGGGGGTCCCCCGGATTCCCGCCTACCTGCTGGACCCCCGACCCGTCGTCATCATCGGCACCCTGGCGTGGACGTTGGCCCTCCTGGCCCACATGCTCATGGAGGAGGTCGACATGCGTTCGGTCATCCTGGGCGCGGTCGGCGTCGGCGTCGGGGCGGTCGGCACGATCGTCTACGCACTGCAGCGCCGGGCCGTACTACGCGGCAGCGCGGGTGCCCAACAGGGCCTGGACTACGACCTGGACTGAGCGGGTCAGTCCGCGGACGTGGGCTCGTCGACAGACGTCTCGGCGTCCCCACCCTCGTGGGGGGCGGCCGCACCGGACGCGGGGTGGCCGGACGCGGCCTGATCGTCCGTGCGGTCATCGGCGGCGGAGCGGGCACGTGCGGTCGCGGCGAGCTGCTGGGGCAGGACCACCACGTCGACGGCGGCGTCGTCGTACGCGTAGGCAACAGCCGGCCCGGTGTCGGAGGGGATCTCGACCTCGCTGTGGGCGCCGCAGCCGTACTCGAGGTGGACGACCTGCCCGTCGGCGGAGAACTCGTTGGCGCAGACGCCGAACAGGGCGCCCAGGGACCCGGCCACGGGCACCAGGAACCCACAGGTCCCACAGTGGTGCTTGGCGGCCCGGGCGATCTCGGTGTCCGGTCCGCGCTCGACCGTCCACCGGTCGGCGGCGGCGGCCCGCCCCTCCCAGCTCAGGTGATGCGGTCGGCCGAGACCGATCGGCCCCGCGGCGTCGTCCAGCTCGTCGTCGCCGTTCAGCGTGTAGCCGGGGACGAGCCGGTCGTCGTCCTCGGGCGGCGGGAGCAGATCCCCGGCGCCGAGGTCCCCGGGCCGGATGCGCCGATCCCACGGCACCCACTCGGGGGCGACCAGCGCGTCCGCTCCCGGGAGGAGCGCGATCTCGTCGACGGTCAGGTCACCACCGGGCACGAGCGCGAGGACGCAGGCCCAGTACCAACCTCGGTACCCGGGCAGCTCGGAGGCGAACCGGTGCGTGGTGGTGAACTCCGCCTCGACGGTGCTGCCGAGGTGCTCCCCCACACCCTCCGCGGCGAACTCCTCGACCGCCGACCGGGCCACGTCGACGCCGGAGGCCAGCCGCTCACGCAGCGCGCCGTCGAAATCCGACCCCTGATCCGTGCCTACCTCGGTGTTCACCCCTCCCATTATGCGCATCTCCGCGTGGAGGTCACGGCCCGGCCCGTCGTGCGGCATCCTGGGGGGCATGCGCAGCGCCCTCGGCCCGGTCGGCCCCCTCGTCGTGTCCCTGAGCCTCGTCGCCGCACTCACGGCGTGTTCCTCGGACGACGGAGGAGCACCGCCCGCCACCACCGCCGGCGCTTCCCTGGCCTCGTCGAGCGTCCCCGCCGGCTCGGCCGCCGGGAGTTCGGCGGCCCCC
>NZ_JAALDN010000308.1 GCF_014144855.1 Dietzia maris
GGCTGCCGCCCGCCTCATGGCCCGGCGCGGATTCCACGCCGTGCGGCTGGACGACATCGGTGCCGAGGTCGGGATCTCCGGGCCGGGCATGTACCGGTACTTCACCTCCAAGGAGGACGTACTGGCCGAGATGCTGCTCGACATCTCCCGTCGCCTGCGGGACGGTGGGCGGGCGGCGGTCGAGCGGGCCGGCGAGCCGGCGGACGTGCTCGATGCCCTGCTCGGGGTGCACGTGGACTTCGTCGCCACGGAGCCCGATCTCATCAGCGTGCAGTTCCGTGACCTCGGTTCCCTGCCGGCCGCTCCCCGGCACGAGGTGCGCACCCTGCAGCGGGAGTACGCGCAGTTGTGGGTGGACGCCCTGGTGCGGGTGCGTCCCGAGCTCTCGTCGATCGAGGCGCGGGCCCACGTCCACGCGGTGTTCGGGCTCCTCAACTCGAGCCCCCGGCTGCCGGCCATGGCCGAGGCCGACCTTCGGCGCGTGCTCACGGCGATGGCCTCGGCGGCGCTGCGGTCCTGAGCGCCTGCCCGGGTGTGTGCCGATCAGGTGAGGGCGGACCGGAGGCGGGCCATCTCCTCCCGGTAGCGCTCGACGTTCGCGAGCTTGACGTGCTCGTAGCCGCGGACCATGTCCGGCAGCTCCGCGAGCGCCACCGCGGTCGCCCGCCAGGTGGCGTCCTTGCCCACCGGGCCCGCGCGCCGCAACTCCGAGGCCAGGTCGGCGACGAGATCCCGGTACCCGGCCAGCAGCTCACGCTCGACGCGGCGGACCTCCGCGTAGCCGAAGAGGTCCATCCGCGTGCCGCGCAGTCGCTTCATCCGGGCCAACGCCTTCATCGTCGGCATGGCCCGCGGGCCGATCGAGATCTTCTTCTTCATTCCCATCGCGCGCAGCACCGGGGGATGCAACTTCAGTCTGGCCACCGCCCCTTCGCCCCAGTCCTCGTCGACCTGCGTCGCGAACTGTGGATCCACGGCCAGGCGGGCGACCTCGTACTCGTCCTTGTAGGCCATCACCTTGAACAGGTTGCGGGCCACGGCGAGGCTGAGCTGCTCGGAGGTCGGCCCGGCCGGGTCGCCGTCCTCGAGGGACCCGGCGGCGCGGACCTCCTCTACGCGCCGGACGTAGTCGGCCGCGTACGCCTCGTCCTGGTAGCCGATCAGTTCGTCGACCCGGAGCGCGACCACGTCGCGGAGCTCGTCGGAGGCGTCGGCGTCGAGGTGGGTCAGCAATCGCTCCGCCGCGGGGGAGGGCACGTGCCGGCCCGCCGTGGCCGTTCCGGCCGGGCGGTGCAACCCGG
This sequence comes from Dietzia maris, assembly GCF_014144855.1. Classification (GTDB taxonomy): domain Bacteria; phylum Actinomycetota; class Actinomycetes; order Mycobacteriales; family Mycobacteriaceae; genus Dietzia; species Dietzia kunjamensis. Next base: position 1,302 of record NZ_JAALDN010000308.1, read on the forward strand.
CCGCCAACGCCGCCAGGGCGTTCGGCTCGGCGACCGCCTGCCGGCCGCGACGGAAGGCCTGCAGGTTAGCGTCGACGGCCACCCCGTTGAGCTCGATCGCCCGCTCGATCGACTGCGCCGAGATCGGCAGGGCCCCGCTCTGGTACGCCGCCCCGACCATGAGCATGTTGGCGGTCTGGGTGGACCCGAAGAGCTGCTCGGTGAGCGCCCCCGGGTCGAGGTACAGCCCGCGCGAGGTGGTCGGGTCGATGATCGCCTGGATGTCCGAGGTGGTCGGGTAGTGCTCGGAGGTGTCGATCACCATCTTCCCGGTGGGTATCTGAGTGGTGGACACCACCGCCGTGGTGCGATCGGGAGCGGCCACCTTCAGGTGGGTGCTGTCCGCGCCGACCAGGCCGTCACAGCACAGGTAGAGGTCGCAGTCGCCGGCCCCGATCTTCGGGGGCTGTTCGGTCGGCGTGCGGGTCACGCGGACGTCGGAGACCACCGCGCCGCCCTTCTGGGCGAGCCCGGTCATGTCCAGGGTGCGCGCCGAGTGGCCGTCGAGGACGGCCGCGGTGGCGAGGATCGCCGAGACGGTGACGATGCCGGTGCCACCGATCCCGGTCAGCCGCAGGGAGAAACCGCGGTCGGGCGCGACCCCGGCGCGGGCCGGCTCCGGGATCGCGTCGGCCGCCAGGGCAGGCGCGGACGTCACCCGCCGGGACTTCTCACCGGGGACGACGGTGACGAACGCGGGGCAGTCACCCTCCAGGCACGAGAAGTCGAAGTTGCAGGTGGACTGGTCGATCTGCGTCTTCCGGCCGAACTCGGTCTCCACCGGATGGACCGACAGGCAGTTGGACTTCCGGCCGCAGTCCCCGCATCCCTCGCAGATGCGCTCGTTGATCACCACCCGCTCGTCCGGCGTGGGATAGGTGCCACGCTTGCGGCGGCGGCGCTTCTCGGCCGCGCAGTACTGGTCGTGCACGAGAACCGTGACCCCCGGGACGGCCGCGAGTTCCCGCTGCACCTCGAGGGTGTCCACCCGGTCGCGGACCTCCACTCCCCTCGGCAGGCCTCGGGACCGGGTCGCCCTGACGTCGTCGGTGGTGACGACGATCCTCGCGACCTTCTCGGCCTGCAGGAGCCGGAGGATCTCGGGCAGGGTCATCTCGCCGACGGGGTCCTGACCGCCGGTCATCGCCACCGTCCCGTTGTAGAGGAGCTTGTAGGTGATGTTGTCGCCGGAGGCCACGGCGGCCCGGAGTGCCAGGGAGGCCGAGTGCATGAAGGTGCCGTCGCCGACATTCTGCACCATGTGCCGCTCGGTGAGGAACGGCGCCATCCCGGTCCACTGGATCCCCTCGCCGCCCATCTGGGTGACTCCGGTGACGTGGCCGACCTGTTCCTCGTCCATCATGAGCACCATCGCGTGACAGCCGATGCCCCCGCCGACGAGCGTGCCGTCGGCGACCTTGGTCGAGCTGTTGTGGGGGCACCCCGAGCAGAAGTACGGGGTGCGGCTCGTGGCGAGCGGCAGCGCGATCCGGGAACGTCCGCGTCCCGGGCCGTCGAGCCAGGCCCGAGCCGATTCGATTCCGTGGACCGGGCCGAGACGCTGCGCCAGGCCGCGGGTGACGGAATCGACGTCGAGCTCGCCGAACCGGCTGAACAGGGTGGACCCGTCCTCGTGCGCCTTGCCGACCACGTTCGCCACCCCGGGCTTGCGGAACTGGATGTCCCGGATCATGGTCTCGATGAAGTCGCGCTTCTCCTCCACCACGATCACCTCGTCGAGACCGGACATGAACTCGTCGAGGATCGTGCGCTCCACGGGGTAGATCATGCCCAGTTTGAGGATGCGGATCCCGCGGCGGCCCAGCTCGTCGTCGCCGATCCCGAGGCGGCGCAGTGACTCACGGACGTCCAGGTAGGTCTTCCCGGCCGCGACGACCCCGATCCGGTCGTCCGGGGTCGACTGCACGATCCGGTTGAGACGGTTGAGGCGGGCGTACTCCAGCGCGCGGGGAAGGCGGATGGTGAGCTGGTTCTGCTCGAGCTCCATGAGGCTGGCCCCCAGGAGCCGACCGGACGGCACGTGCGGGCTCGTCCCGAGGTCGCCGTACACGGGCAGGATCCGGTCGGGATCGACGAGGGCGGTCGCCGAGGCGTCCGCGACGTGCGCCGAGATCTTCATCGCGGACCACAGGCCGGAGACCCGGGACAGGATCGCGGCGTGGACGCCGAAGTCCAGGACGTCCTGCGGGTCCGCGGGGTAGAGCGTCGGCATGTACAGGTCCGCGAGTGCCAACTCGGACGCGCACGGCACGGTGGAGGACTTGGCGCCCGGATCGTCGCCGACCAGCACCACCGCGCCGCCGTTCGGATCGGTGCCTATCAGGTTGGCGTGCCGCAACGCGTCGGTGGCACGGTCCAGGCCGGGCGCCTTGCCGTACCAGTACCCCACGACCCCCTGGAGGGCGGCACCGCCGGTGTTGGCGGTGGCGCGCAGGGTGCCCGTGCGCCGGGCGAGCTGGGACCCCATCACCGCCGTGGCGCCCGCCTCCTCGTTGAGGGCGGGGCGGTGCACGATGTCGAACGGCCCGAGGAACTCGCGACGCCTGGCCAGTTCGAGGTCGTACCCCGCGAGCGGCGATCCCTCGTAACCGCTGACCAGGCTCGCGGTGAGCAGATTCTGCCTGCGGTCGAGCCGTGCCCGGTCGCGGACCGTCCGGACCAGTGCCTGGATCCCGGAGAGGAAGACCGTGCCGCTCTCGCGCGTGTAGCGATCGGAGAGGGAGAACGATCCGGCGTCCGCTTGCCCGGTCCGCGGCAGGTCGTCATGCGTGCCGTCCGTGGAGTGGAGGAGAGAGGTCATGATCAACACCTGGCCTTCGCGATACGAACGATGTGCCCCCAGGCTAGGACGAACTGTGAGGCGCGTCACGTGGCCGGTCCGAGATCGAACAGTCTGCACATTCGGGGTCCCGTGTGTGCGTCATGACTGGACCATCTGTCCACCTCGTCGTCGTATACCGTGGACACATGGACCCGTCACCCAACCTGGACGACACCGACCGGCGGCTCCTTGACATCGTCCTGTCCGACCCGCGCGTCGGGGTCCGCGAGTTCTCGCGACGACTCGGGGTGGCCAGGGGCACCGCCCAGGCCCGGCTCGACAAGTTGGAGGCGCGCGGTGTGCTCGCCTCGTGGGCGCCGAGGCTCGACCCCGCCGCCCTCGGGTACCCGCTGGGCGCGCTCGTCCACATCCAGGTGGCGCAGGCCAGGCTCGACGAGACGTGTGCGGGGCTGGCGCAGGTGCGCGAGGTGCTCGAGGTGGTGAGCATCGCCGGCGAGTTCGACGTCGTCTGCCGGGTCGTCGCGCGGGACCACGCCCACCTCGAGGAGGTGTTCAGCGCCATCATCTCCACGCCCGGCGTCCTGCGCACCCGCACCGAGGTGATCCTGCGTCAGCGGGTCGGGCCGCGCGTCACCCAGCTGCTGGGGGAGTGAGCCTCACTCCCAGATCCGGGCGAACGGATGGGCGGCCTCGTACTCCGAGGCCAGCTCCAGCAGGAGCCGGTCCCGCCCCCTGCGGGCGGAGAAGTGCACGCCGACGGGCATCCCGTCCGGCGCGTGACCGGTGGGCAGCGAGACGGCCGGCGACCCCGCGATGTTCTGCAGCGGGGTGAAGGTGACCCAGTTGGAGACCCGCTCCAGGTGGGTCTCGAACGGCAGGTCCGCGTCCAGGTACCCGACCTCCGGGGTCTCGTGGGCGACCACCGGGTTGATGTACACGTCGAGGTCGCCGAACCTCGCGTCGAACTGCCGCCGGGTCCTCGCCAACCGCAGTAGGTGCAGGGGAAGCGAGGCGATGTTCCGTCGGGCCATCCGTGCGAGCCCGACCGTGAAGGGGTCGAGCTCGGAAGGGTCGAAATCGGGGTCGAAGAGCCTGCGCCCGGACGATGACGTGCTCAGCGCGAGCAGCCCCCAGTAAGCGATGAAGTCGTCCCGGAACCCCGTCGGGACGGGAGCCTCGGTCGGCACCACCTCGTGGCCCAGTCCGGCCAGCCGTACGGCGGTCTCGCGGAGGACCGCCAGGGTCGCGGCATCGGTCGCACCGCCCGCCGGGCTCTGCTCCACGAGTCCGATGCGCAGGCGCCGTGCCGGGGCGGGGGCGACGGGGCCCACCGGGGGGACGCCGACGGGGAGGTGGCTCGCCTCGAACGCGGTGAGGAACGTGGCGGTGTCCCGGACGGACCGGGAGACCACCGACTGCGACACGATGGGGATCGGCATGCCCCGGGAGAACTTCTCGTCGGTGTGCCTACCCCGGCTCGGCTTGAACCCGACCAGCCCGGTGACCGCCGCGGTGATCCGGATCGACCCCCCGCCGTCGTTGGCGTGCGCGATCGGCAACGCCCCCGCGGCCACGAGGGCCGCGGAACCACCCGAGGAGCCGCCACTGGTGCGGCCGGTGTTCCACGGGTTGCGGGTCACCAGGCCGCCCTGCCGTTCGGTTGCGGCGGTCCAGCCGAACGGGGGCATGGCGGTGATGCCCAACGGGATCAGGCCGGTGGCGCGGAACGCACGTGCGTAGTCGCCGTCGTGGAGGGCGGGGGAGTCGGGAACGGCGGGGGAGCCGAGCCGCATCGGGGCGCCCTCGACCTGCACCGCGTCCTTGAAAGCCGACGGCACGCCGGCGAACGGCGAGGACAGGCGCGAGGCCGCGGTCCGGCGTGCGTGCTCGCGGGCCCTGTCGAAGGCGGTGAAGACCAGGGCGCCGAGCGCCGGATCCACCTGCTGGCATCGTTCGATGGCGGCCTCGACGAGCTCGGTCGGTGACACCTCGCCGCCGCGGACCCGCTCGGCGAGGGCGGTGGCGTCGTCGTACCCGAGTGCGTCGTCACGGAAGGCGTGGACCCGCGCGGTGTCGGGGTGGGGCCGGGCAGGGGCGGTGTCATCGGTTGTGGCGTCGGTTGTGGCATCGGTTGTGGCGTCGGTCACCCCCCACTGTAGGGCGAGGGGGTGTGAAAATCGGTGGCCCTCTTGACAGGTTCCGCATCGTCGGGCACTTTAGGGGTACCTAAGTAAGGCGAGGGTCACCTAACGCATCGGCGGGCGGGGCCGGTCTCTGGAGGCAATCGATGGCAGCGCACCCGGTCGTGTCGGATCCGATCACCACCGGCGCGCGCCGTCTGCTCGACGGAGCCGGCATCGCGACGGTCGCCGTACGCGGGACCAAGAACCGGTCGGATGTCATGGTCTCCGCCGGCCATCGCTGGGTCGGGGAGGGGGCGATCATCGTCACCGGGACCCCGGCCCCCTGGTCCGCACTGATGGTCGCGCCGGGAGAGTCGGTCGAGGTGGTCGTCATGATCGACGAGTTCGCCCCGATCGTCGAGGCCAAGGTCCACGTCGCGAGCCTGTACGGCTTCGGCGTGGCGCGTGCGGCACGGCAGGGTGAGGGCTGGGTGGTCGAGATCGAGATCGAACTCGGCGACCTCGACATCCGCCGGCTGGGGCACGAGGGCACCGTCCACGCGGGCTGCCTGGACGCGGTGCCGTCGGATCCCCTGGCATGCGAGGCGCCCGGCCTCGCAGACGAGATCCGGGCGCGCTTCGGCTCGGACCTGGCCATGCTGGCCGGGTCCGCAGACCCGGCGCAGCCGCCGTATGTCCTGGGCGTCGATCCCGACGGCCTGCATCTGCTGACGGCGCTCGGTGCCCACGCCGATGTCATCCATCTGCCGTTCCTGACCCGCGCGGAGTGCGTCAACGACGTCGTCCGCGAGATGGGTCAGTACGTGGCCCGCGCCAGCTAGCCTCCCGCGGTAGCGCGGACCGGGCCGATCAGGCCGGGCTGTAGGTGAGGCAGTCGGCGGTATCGGCGCCGGAACCGATCTCGACGGAATCCGCCGAGCAGAGCAGGTCCTTGTTGTGGGTGCACTCCACCCGTTGGCAGGCGCCCACGTGTGCGCTGGCGGTGGGCAGGCCGCCGCGGACGTCCAGCGAGATGAAGGTGCCGCACTCGGCGTGATCCGGGGTTCCGGCGACGGTGATGGCGCCCGCGTTGCAGCTCTGCTCGCTGTTGAACGAGCACGCCGTGACGGTGCAGGCGCTGATTCCGGTGAGTGTGGCCATGATGATCGCTCCTCGTATGACGGTGGCGTGGTGTGCCCCAGAGTCAACACCGGATCCCCCCGGCTTGCAAGCAAGTTGAGGCTGTGCTAAATCAGGCCAGCCTAGGCTGTCTACCTGCGCGGATGGCGGGAATGTCGGCGTCCCCCGCGGGGTTCTCGGCCGGATCGGCTGCGCGACGACCGGGAGTTGTAGTCCCCCGTCGGGTCGCCGGCCGTGCGCGTCGTCGGGTCCGCGGAGTGGAGGAGCGCGGGTCCGGGTCCCGGTGGGTGATCCCGAATCCAGTCTGGACATTTGTGAGGCGCAGCACTATCGTCGATTTCAGTTAATCCGACTTAACTGAAAGGGAGCGGCACCGATGACTTCCGCGACCACCAATCGCCAGGCCCACGAGGAACTTCTCGCCGACCTCCGCGAGCGCCTCGAGCGGGCCGCGCTGGGCGGCGGCGAGAAGGCCCGTGCGCGCCACCTCGAGCGCGGCAAGCTGCTCGCCCGCCAGCGCGTGGACGTGCTGCTCGACCCGGGCAGCCCGTTCCTCGAGCTCTCGCCGCTCGCCGCGGAGGAGATGTACGGGGGCAAGGCCCCCGCCGCCGGCGTCGTCGCCGGGATCGGCCGGGTGTCGGGCCGCGAGTGCCTGATCATCGCCAACGACGCGACCGTCTCCGGCGGCACCTACTACCCGATGACGGTGAAGAAGCACCTGCGCGGTCAGGAGGTGGCGCTGGCCAACCACCTGCCGTGCATCTACCTCGTGGACTCCGGCGGCGCGATGCTGCTGCAGCAGGACGAGGTCTTCCCCGACCGCGACCACTTCGGCCGGATCTTCTACAACCAGGCGAACATGTCCGCCAAGGGCATCCCGCAGATCGCCGCGGTCATGGGCTCGTGCACCGCCGGTGGCGCGTACGTCCCCGCGATGAGCGACGAGGCCGTGATCGTCCGGAACCAGGGCACGATCTTCCTCGCCGGCCCGCCGCTGGTGAAGGCCGCGACGGGCGAGGAGGTCACGGCCGAGGAACTCGGTGGCGGCGACCTGCACGCCAAGACCTCCGGTGTGGTGGACCACCTTGCCGACGACGACTATGACGCGCTGATGAAGGTCCGCCGGATCGTGGCGACCTGCCCGCCGGCGCCCGCGCCGGACTGGGAGGTGCTCGAGCCCCGCGAGCCCGTCCGCGCGCAGTCCGACCTGTACGACCTCGTCCCGGTCGACTCGCGCCAGCCCTACGACGTGCGCGACATCATCGGCACGATCGTCGACGGCGGCGAGTACACCGAGTTCAAGGAGAACTACGGCACCTCCATGGTGACCGCGTTCGCCCACATCCACGGGCACCCGGTGGGCATCATCGGCAACAACGGCGTCATCTTCTCCGAGTCCGCGCTTAAGGGCGCCCACTTCATCGAGCTGTGTGACCGCCGCAAGATCCCGCTGGTCTTCCTGCAGAACATCACCGGCTTCATGGTGGGCCGGCAGTACGAGGCGGGCGGCATCGCCAAGAACGGCGCCAAGATGGTCACCGCCGTGGCGTGCGCCCGGGTCCCCAAGTTCACCATCGTCGTGGGCGGGTCCTTCGGTGCCGGCAACTACTCCATGTGCGGCCGTGCCTATTCGCCGCGGTTCCTCTGGATGTGGCCCAATGCCAAGATCGCCGTGATGGGCGGGCCCCAGGCAGCCGACACCCTCGCGTCGGTCCGTGCCGCCCAGGTCACCAAGTCGGGCGGGGAGTGGACCGACGAGCAGCAGTCCGAGTTCACCGCGCCGATCCGTGAGCAGTTCGAGGAGCAGTCCACCGCGTACTACTCCACTGCCCGCCTGTGGGACGACGGGATCATCGACCCCGCAGACACCCGCACTGTCCTCGGTCTGGCCCTGGCGGCCGCGGCCAACGCCCCCCTCGAGCCGGTCAACAACGGCGTCTTCAGGATGTGAGCAGCTCCATGTCAGAACAACTGTCACAGAAACTCCACACCGTCCTGGTGGCCAACCGCGGGGAGATCGCGTGCCGCGTGATCCGCTCGCTGCGGGCAGCGGGTATCCGCTCGGTCGCCGTCTACTCGGACGCGGACGCCGACGCGCTGCACGTGCGCATGGCCGACGCCGCCGTCCGTCTCGGCCCGGCCCAGGCCTCGCAGTCGTACCTCGACATCGACAAGGTGATCGACGCGTGCCGCCAGACCGGGGCGCAGGCCGTGCACCCGGGTTACGGTTTCCTGTCCGAGAACTCGCGGTTCGCGCGGGCACTCGACGAGGCCGGCCTGATCTTCGTCGGACCGCCGGCCTCGGCGATCGAGACCATGGGCGACAAGATCACCGCCAAGGCGGCGGTGTCCGCACGTGACGTCCCCACCGTGCCCGGGATCTCGCGTCCGGGACTGACCGACGACGAACTGATCGCCGGTGCCGCCGAGGTCGGCTACCCGGTCCTCGTCAAGCCCTCGGCCGGTGGTGGCGGCAAGGGGATGCGCCGCGTCACCGATCCCGCCGATCTGCCGGCGGCACTGGAGTCCTCGCGACGGGAGTCGGCAGGCGCCTTCGGCGACGACACCCTGTTCCTCGAGCGGTTCGTCGACACCCCGCGCCACATCGAGGTGCAGGTCCTGGCCGACACCCACGGCAACGTCATCCACCTGGGTGAGCGGGAGTGCTCACTGCAGCGCCGCCATCAGAAGGTCATCGAGGAGGCGCCCAGCGCACTGCTCGACGAGGTCACCCGTCAGCGCATCGGTCAGGCGGCGTGCGACGCCGCCCGGTCGGTGGGGTACGTGGGCGCGGGCACGGTGGAGTTCATCGTCTCCGCGCACGCCCCGGACGAGTTCTTCTTCATGGAGATGAACACCCGCCTGCAGGTCGAGCACCCGGTCACCGAGATGGTCACCGGTGTCGACCTGGTCGACTGGCAGGTCCGCATCGCCGCGGGCCAGGAGCTCACCCTGCGCCAGGAGGACATCACCCTCACCGGCCACGCGATCGAGACCCGCGTCTATGCCGAGGACCCGGCCAAGGGCTTCCTGCCCACCGGCGGCACCGTGGTCGGGCTCGAGGAGCCCTCCGGCGACGGCATCCGCGTGGACTCCGGCCTCCGTGTGGGCACGGTCGTCGGCAGCGACTACGACCCGATGCTCGGCAAGGTCATCGCGCACGGCGCCGACCGCGCCGAGGCACTGGCCCGGCTCGACGCCGCGCTCGCCGGCACCCACGTGCTGGGTCTGCGCACGAACGTCGACTTCTGCCGGTTCCTGCTCTCGCGGCCGGAGGTCGTCTCCGGCGAGCTGGACACGGGCCTGCTCGACCGGTCCGTCGACGACTACACCGCGACGCCCGCCCCCGAGGGCGGACTGATAGCCGTGGCCATGCACCGCACCGAGGAGCGCTGGGCCCGGGTGCCCGCGCAACGCCGCGGCCCGTGGGACGTTCCCAACGGGTGGCGGATCGGCGGGCGCGCCGAGGTGTGGACCCGCCTGGACGCCGGCGCCGGGTCCGACGCGGTCACCGTGGGACTGCGGGGGACCCCCGACGACGCCGAGGTGACCATCACCGACGCCACGATCGGATCCACCGAGGCGCCCGAGGTCTCCTCCCGACATCGTGCGCGGGTCGCCCGGGACGGCGCCTCCCTCCGGCTGACCGTCGACGGCACCCAGCAGCGCTGGACCGTCGTGCGCTCGGCGGACCCCAAGGCCGCCGACACCTTCTGGGTGGCCGGCGACGGCGGGACCTGGGACCTGCGGATGCTCCCGCTCATCGACTCCCGGATCCACGACGCCGGCATGTCGGACGGCCAGATCGTCAGCCCCATGCCCGGTTCGGTGATCGCGTGCTTCGTCGCCGACGGCGACGAGGTCACCGCCGGACAGAACATCCTGGCCGTCGAGGCCATGAAGATGGAACACGCACTGCCCGCGCCGATCGACGGTGTGGTCCGCGTGCACGTCACCACCGGCGAGCAGGTGCCCGCCGACCACCTGCTCGCGACCGTCGAGCCCCACCCCTCCACCGAGGAATCCGAAGGAGAAGGCAATGCCTGAGTTGGAAGAGCACTACGCCGACCTCAAGTCGACGGTCGCGGACTTCGCCGACAAGGTGGTCGCCCCGGCCTCGGCCGAGCACGATCGCAACCACACCTTCCCCTACGAGGTCGTCGCCCAGATGGGCGACATGGGCCTGTTCGGTCTGCCGTTTCCCGAGGAGTTCGGCGGGATGGGCGGCGACTACTTCGCGCTGTCGCTCGCCCTGGAGGAGCTCGGCCGCGTCGACCAGTCGACCGCCATGACCCTCGAGGCCGGCGTGGGCCTGGGCGCCATGCCCATCTACCACTTCGGCAACGACGAGCAGCGCGCCACGTGGCTCCCGGACCTGGCCGCCGGCCGCACGCTCGCCGGCTTCGGCCTGACCGAGCCCGGTGCGGGCTCGGACGCCGGCGCCACCAAGACCACCGCGAAGCGTGACGGCGACGAGTGGGTGGTCAACGGCAACAAGCAGTTCATCACCAACTCCGGCACCGACATCACCTCGCTGGTCACCGTGACCGCGGTGACGGGAGAGCGGCGGGCCGCGGACGGTTCTGTGAAGAAGGCCATCTCGACGATCATTGTCCCGGCCGACACCCCCGGATTCACCGCGGAGCCCGCGTACGACAAGGTCGGGTGGAACTCCTCCGACACGCACCCGCTGACCTTCGCCGACGCCCGGGTGCCGGCGGAGAACCTGCTCGGCGAGGAGGGGCGCGGGTACGCGAACTTCCTGTCGATCCTCGACGAGGGACGCATCGCGATCGCCGCCGTGGCCACCGGTGCCGCGCAGGGGTGCGTCGACGAGTCCGTGAAGTACGCCCGTGAGCGCGAGTCCATGGGCCGCAAGATCGGCGAGTTCCAGGCCATCGCGTTCAAGATCGCCCGCATGGAGGCCCGTGCCCATACGGCGCGTTGCGCCTACTACGAGGCCGCGCGCCTCATGCTGGCCGGCAAGGAGTTCAAGAAGGAGGCCGCCATCGCCAAGATGATCGCCTCCGAGGCGGCTATGGACAACGCCCGTGACGCCACCCAGATCCACGGTGGCTACGGCTTCATGAACGAGTACCCGGTGGCGCGGCACTACCGCGACTCCAAGATCCTCGAGATCGGCGAGGGCACCACCGAGGTGCAGCTCATGCTCATCGCACGTGGTCTCGGATTATGAGTGATCAGGCTGTAACGATGTCCGAGCAGCGCAGAGAGGTCGTCCAGCGTGGCCTGTGGTTCGAGGAGTACGAGGTGGGGACCGCCTACCTCCACCGCCCCGGGCGCACGATGACCGAGACGGACAACGTCCTGTTCACCACGCTGACGATGAACACGCAGGCCCTGCACCTGGACGCGGCGTGGTCGGCCGAGCAGCCGGGCTTCGGCGGCGAGCGGCTCATGAACTCGATGCACACGCTGTCGACGCTCGTGGGACTGTCGGTCGCCCAGCTCACCCAGGGCACGATCGTGGCGAACCTCGGCTTCTCCGAGGTCAGCTTCCCCAAGCCGGTCCTGCACGGTGACACGCTGTACGCGGAGACCGTGTGCACCGACAAGCGCGAGTCGAAGTCGCGGCCGGGCGAGGGCATCGTGACCCTCGAGCACATCGGCCGCAACCAGCACGGCGACATCGTGGCCAGGGCGGTCCGCAAGACGCTGGTCCGCAAGCGGCCGACGGAGTCGGGCCCGGGCGGGGAGGCCACGGCATGACCCCCGCACCCGCCTGGATCCCGCCCGGCCCGGCACTGCTGTTCTGCCCGGCCGACCGGCCGGAGCGCTACGGCAAGGCCGCCGACCGCGCGGACGTCGTGATCGTCGACCTCGAGGACGCCGTCGCACCGGCGGACCGCCCCGCAGCCCGTGAGGCGCTGCGGGCCTCGACACTCGATCCGGACCGGACGATCGTGCGGGTCAACCCGACCGGCACCGACGACCACGCGGCCGACCTCGAGGCCCTGGCGGACACGGACTACCGCTGCGTGATGCTGGCCAAGACCGAGTCCGCCGCGCAGGTCACGGATCTGCACTCCACAACCGGCGCCGCGGTGCTG